>JBMTSM010000313.1:0-2030 GCA_049448275.1 Burkholderiaceae bacterium | reverse complement strand
CGCTTCAAGCCGTGCTGCATGATCACGCCGACCTCGTGCGCGAACGTCGGATCGTAAGACACACAGTTCGGGATCGTCCCCGCCAAAATGTGGCTGTGACCATCTTCGTGTTGCAAGCCTTCACCGTTGAGCGTGGTACGCCCCGACGTGCCACCCAGCAGAAAGCCGCGCGCTTGCATGTCGCCAGCCGCCCACGCTAAATCGCCAATGCGCTGGAAGCCGAACATGGAGTAGTAGACGAAGAACGGCACCATGATGCGGTTATTGGTGCTGTAGGAGGTGGCAGCCGCAATCCATGAAGCCATGCCGCCTGCTTCGTTGATACCCTCTTGCAAAATTTGACCGGCTTTATCCTCTTTGTAATAGGACACTTGGTCTCTGTCTTGCGGTGTGTACAGCTGGCCGTGTGGGTTGTAGATGCCAATTTGACGGAACATGCCCTCCATACCAAAGGTGCGGGCCTCGTCAACCAAAATAGGCACCACGCGGGGACCCAACTCTTTGTCGCGCAACAACTGCGTCAAGAAACGCACGTAGGCCTGGGTGGTGGAGATTTCACGACCTTCAGCTGTGGGGTCCAAAACGGCCTTGAAGTGCGACAACTCTGGCACCGTGAATTTCTCATCGGACTTGGGCAAGCGCTTGGGCAAGTAGCCGCCCAATTTTTTACGTTGCTCATGCAGGTAACGCATCTCAGGCGTGTCGTCTGCTGGCTTATAGAACGGCAAATCTTGCAATTGGCTATCTGGAATTGGAATATTGAAACGGTCGCGGAAGTGGCGAACATCCTCATCGGTCAACTTCTTGGCTTGGTGGGCTGTGTTTTTACCCTCGCCCGCTTTACCCATACCGTAACCTTTGACGGTCTTGATGAGCAGCACAGTGGGTTGCCCTTTGGTGTTCACCGCGCGGTGATAAGCCGCATAGACTTTCTTGGCGTCATGACCACCGCGACGCAGTTTGAAGATCTCGTCATCGGTCATCTTGCTGACCAATTCGAGCGTCCGGGGATCGCGTCCGAAAAAGTGTTTCCGCACAAACGCACCGTCGTTCGCTTTGAAGCCTTGGTAGTCACCGTCCAAGGTGTCCATCATGATCTTGCGTAATGCGCCCTCTTTGTCACGCGCCAACAATTCATCCCAATCGGAGCCCCACAGCAGTTTGATGACGTTCCATCCTGCACCGCGGAATTCGCCCTCCAGCTCCTGAACAATCTTGCCGTTTCCGCGCACCGGCCCATCTAAACGCTGCAAGTTGCAATTGACCACGAAAATGAGATTGTCCAGCCCTTCGCGCGCGGCCAAACCAATTGCGCCCAAGCTTTCGGGCTCATCCATTTCGCCGTCGCCGCAGAACACCCATACCTTGCGGTTTTCCGTGTTGGCGATGCCACGGGCATGCAAGTACTTGAGGAAGCGTGCTTGGTAAATAGCCATCAGAGGGCCTAAACCCATGGAGACGGTCGGGAACTGCCAAAACTCGGGCATCAGTTTCGGGTGCGGGTAGGACGAGAGACCCTTACCACCCACCTCTTGACGGAAGTTCAACAACTGCTCTTCAGTCAGGCGCCCTTCTAAATAAGCGCGGGCGTATATGCCAGGGGCGCTGTGGCCTTGGATGTACAACAGATCACCACCATGATCTTCGTTGGCTCCATGCCAAAAGTGGTTGAAGCCCGCTGCGAACATATGGGCCAAAGAGGCAAATGAGCTGATGTGCCCCCCCAGGTCGCCGCCATCTTCAGGGTGTAAACGGTTGGCCTTGACCACCATCGCCATCGCATTCCAGCGCATGTATGCGCGCAGACGGCCCTCAATTTCGAGGTTACCAGGCGAGTGCGCCTCCTCTTGCGGCTCGATGGTATTCACATAGCCAGTGGTCGCCGAGAAAGGCATGTCAAGGCTGCGCTGGCGTGCGTGCTCGAGCATCTCTTCGAGTAACTCGTGGGCACGCTCGGGGCCGTTGGCCTCCAGTAACGCATCAAACGATTCGAGCCATTCACGCGTTTCCGCCGCGAACTCATCCGCAGC
>JBMTSM010000312.1:0-2054 GCA_049448275.1 Burkholderiaceae bacterium | reverse complement strand
AATCAACGGGACGACACCAGGCGTCCCGTTTTACTATCTCGCATCTAGTCGATGACGCGCTCATGATCCTCCCTGACGAGAATCCCACTACCCCGACACAGTCGAGACCCCTTGGCTGGTTAATCATGTTAGTTGCCGTGTGCATGTCGCTTTACCACATGTACGTGGCGGGGTTTGGTCCGCCGGAAGCATTGATCTTCCGCGGCACACACTTGCTTTTCGCACTCACTCTGGTGTTTCTCCTCTACCCGTCGAAACCAAATGGCGGTCTCAAATGGCGCTGCTTTGATGTTCTTTTGCTCGCCGGCTGTTGGAGCTTCATCCTGCATATCTTTCTGAACTACGAAGCCTTCATTAATCGCATCATCTACATCGACGACCTCACCCCAGGTGACATGTTCAACGCAGTCATTGCAATCGCGCTGGTCCTCGAGGGCACTCGTCGCGTGATCGGATGGGCACTACCCATCACGGCGAGTGTCTTCTTGATCTACGCCATTGGTTTCACGCAGGTCACTCCTGCCGTCTTGATGGAGCAGTTGTATTTATCTACCGAAGGGATTTTTGGCTCGACACTGGGCGTATCGGCCTCCTATGTGATGCTGTTCGTTCTCTTCGGTGCTTTCATGGAGCGCAGCGGAACAGGACGCCTGTTCATGGACTTCGCGTTATCCATCACCGGTCATACGGCAGGTGGCCCGGGTAAAGTCGCGGTCATCAGTTCAAGTATGTTCGGGACTGTTTCGGGTAGCGCCGTAGCCAATGTCATGGTCGATGGCCCTATGACGATACCGCTAATGAAGCGCACGGGCTTTAAACCACCCAATGCCGCGGCGATCGAGGCTGTCGCCTCGACGGGCGGGCAGCTCATGCCACCGGTCATGGGCGCCGCGGCATTTGTGATGGCCGAGTTCCTGGCGGTGTCCTATTTTCAAGTTACGCTTTGGGCGGCCATACCTGCTCTTCTCTACTACGCTTCTGTTTTTTTCGCTGTTCACCTGATTGCGAAGCGCGATGGCCTGCTGGGTATACCGAAGGCTGAGCTACCCCGCTTTTTGACAGTGTTGATCGAACGGGGGCATCTGTTCATCCCCATCCTGATTGTGTTCTTCGGCCTAATCCTTGGTTATTCAGCGCCTTTGTGCGCGCTGGCCGCTGCGCTATTGTGCTTACCGATGGCGTTGCTCCGAGCCACAACGCGTGTGGGGATCACTTGGCGAAGCGTATTCGAGGCGCTCCAAGAAGGTGCCAAGAACACCCTGGCAGTTGCGGTCGCGTGCGCGTGTGCTGGAATCGTAATCGGATGTGTCACCATCACTGGTTTGGGGATTACCTTCACACAAGTCGTCATCGCTTTGTCGAAAGACTATTTGTTGCTAGCCCTTATCTTGACCGCTCTCGCAGGCATCATATTGGGTATGGGTATGCCCACCACGCCGGCCTACATCGTCATGGTTGCGTTACTGGTACCGGCGCTTGTAAAACTCGGCGCTGCTCTGCCCGCTGCCCACATGTTCGCGCTGTACTTCGCGATTCTCTCTTCAATTACCCCGCCAGTTGCATTGGCGGTTTTCGCAGCCGCAGGTCTTGCTAAAGCAAGCATGTGGGAGGCCGGATGGGCTGCAGTTCGCGTTGCAGCGCCCGCCTACATCGTTCCCTTCATGTTTGTTTACCAGCCTGCGCTGTTAATGATTGGCGATCCCTTGATCATCCTAGGCGCAGTCAGCACGGCTTTGATCGGCACTATCTTGCTGTCTGCCAGCTTGTTTGGTTTTCTACGAAGGGCCTGCGCACCTTGGCAACAAATCTTGCTGTTTATCGCAGCTATTTGTCTGATTAAACCCGGTTGGGAAAGCGATTTAATTGGCTTTGTAATCGCGTTACTACCGCTGTGGTCTCAATGGCGACTCCAACCCACCTCTGCAAACGCACACTGAAAAACGCACGAAATGCAATCAACCTCCAGCACCCGCATTGCCGGGCATGTTCTTATTGAAGCTTTGGTCACTCAAGGCGTTTCTCGGGTTTACGGGGTACCGGGTGAGAGTTACCTC
>JBMTSM010000311.1:0-2071 GCA_049448275.1 Burkholderiaceae bacterium | reverse complement strand
GCCATTGTCTCACTCACCAGTTCGCTGGTCACGCAGCTTTACTTTTTTGGGCTCCACGATCCACAGTACCCCGTTTTAAAGGGGATCTGGTCGATGACGATCGGTGATTTGTCTGGTATTTTTCTGTCGCTGGCATTTGTGGTTGCCATGCGCCGCGTTTTTGCGCGGCGCACCCGAACCAATTAAAACAGCAGGCGTTGGCTTAATAGGTTTCGAGGTGCAGGCGGCCGCTGCGCTTCATGTCGGCCGCAGTTGACGCCCAGTCGATGTTGTGTGCTTTGCAAATGTCCTGCATGGCCGCCAATACCCCGTCCTCCATCGCCTTCAGGCCACAGACGTAAAAATAGGCATTCGGGTCTGCGATTAATTTAGCCAGGGTGTCCCCTTGCTCGCGCATGCAGTCTTGCACGTACGTCTTGGGCAGATCGGGCTCGCGCGATAGCGCGAAATGCGTCGTGATGAATGATGCGGGCAGCTTTTGTAAAGGACCAAAATACGGCAGCTCGGCTTTTGAGCGTGCACCAAAGAACAGCAACAATTCACCGCCTTCATAGGCCCCTTTGGCAACCAATCGGCGGCGCCATTCGGTCATGGCGCGCATCGGCGCACTGCCGGTGCCGGTACAGATCATCACGATGTGACTGTTGGCGTGGTTGGGCATCAAGAAGCTACTGCCAAACGGTCCAATGACCTTGACGGTGTCGCCCACCTTGGCATCGCACAGATAATTCGACGCCACCCCACGAACGGGCTCGCCTGCGTGGTTTTCCAGTACACGCTTAACCGTGATAGACAGGTTGTTGTAGCCCGCGCGCTCGCCATTGCGTGGGCTTGCGATAGAGTACTGCCGCGCGTGGTGGGCGCGGCCATTGGCATCTGTGCCGGGCGGCATAACAGCCAGTGACTGGCCTTCTAACACGGGGAATGCGCGGTCACCAAAATCCAGCACGATGTGGTGGGTGTCGTAGTCGTGTCCCACCTCCGTGACACGGTGGTTGCCCACGACCTTGGCCTCGATAAAGGGTTCGTTTGCCTTGGGGCCAAAGAGTTGCGTATAGGGGTGTGCCGCAGACCACGGCGGTGTTGTGGCAGACAGGTTGGCAACCGGTGCTGTGACGATTTCCGTATCGACTGTTGGCGCGTCAGCACCCGGTGCGGGGGTGTCGACGGCTGCGCTTAAAGGTACGGCGTCGCCTGCGACGTCATCTTGCTCGGGTAACTCGTCCCACGTCAGTTGGTCTTCCACCGAGTACGCTTGCGCTTTGTAGACCTTGCGCCAGTTGTCAATGGAGCCCGTGGGACAGGGTGAGATGCAATCCATACAGCCATTGCACTTGCTGGCATCGACCACGTAATTGAGATCGTTGTGCGTGATGGCACCAATGGGGCAGGTCGCCTCACAGGTGTTGCAACGAATGCAGATCTCGGGGTCAATCAGGTGTTGATTGATGACGGTGGCTTCAGCAAGGTCAGACATGGTGCAATGGCTTTCAGATGCTTAGTTAAAACGCACGTAATCGAACTCGACCGGCATGCGGTTGATACCCATGGCGGGGGGTGCGATCCAGTTTGCAAACTTACCGGGTTCGACCACACGACCCATCAGGCTCGCCACAAACGCACGGTCTTCGGTCGATGGCAACCATTCACCGGCGCGGGCTTTCCACTCGGTTTCGCTCACGACTTGGCCTTCAGGTGTGACGTTCGCACCAGCCAACGCGCCGATGTTGCGGTTGAAGGCTTTGTGCGGTACGCGCAACTGGAAGGGTATACCGGCCTTGGTCAAGACCTTGTTCCAACGCTCGACACCGGCCACGCTGTCTTTGATGTAGTCGTCACGCAAGACTTCGTTCAAGGCATTCAGCATGGGCACTTCTTTGGTCTCGATACCACCGTCTTTGGCGACCAGCACTTGATAGGTTTTGTCCTTCAAGATGTGGTCGTCTTCGCGTTTACCCTCTTCGTAACGGCTCTTCAAACCGGTGCTGTAGAAGGTAGCTGCGTTACTTGACTCGTCGGCGCCGAACAAATCGATCGTCACGCTGAAGTGGAAGTTCAGGTAACGCTGGAT
>JBMTSM010000310.1:0-2090 GCA_049448275.1 Burkholderiaceae bacterium | reverse complement strand
TCAATCGGCATCGTGGGGTTGAGCTGAAACGCAGACCATTCGATCTCGGGTGTCGGTTGGTCTGGGTGCGCTGCATGGAACAGGTCGAGTGCGGCCTCAAGGTGCCGCTTACCGATGTAACACCAGGGGCAAACGACATCCGAAACGACGGTTATGTGGAGCGGCGCAGATTCATTCATGGGTTAATTTTCGGTCAGCTTCAGTGGGACGACGCGTCCCTCAGGTGTCATGAAGACCGGGTTCACGGCAGTTGATCCGGTCAAACGGGCTATGACGTCAGCGTAACGTTTAAGCTGTGCCCGCAAAACCGCATCATCGTTCGGATGCGCGCTCGACTTGAAATCGATGACCCACCACTGGTGGTCCACGGTCTGCACCAGCCGATCGATACGTAACAGCTCACCGGCGTCAAAAACGGCGACCTCGTTCGCCTCAAACGCGACCTGTTGGGCGGACCATAACCATCCGCCCTCGCCTTCAAGCATGGCCCGTGCCTGGTCGATCGCAGTGTCGAGGTCGGCGTCAGTCAAGCCAAAGGCAATACGTGTAGATTGCAGCCGCGCGGGGGGCCATGGGATACCAGCACGCTTGGCAAAACACCAAGACAGCAATAAGTGCATCGCCTGCCCGCGACGAGACGCCAGGTCATCGCCGCCTGCTGCCTCAGCCTGCATCGGCATTGCAGCGCGGCCACTCCATGCGGGGATATCAGCGACGGTCAGCGCGTTGTCTCCGTTTGGCGCTGTGGCTTTCGAAGGGGTCGTCATTACTGCATCTGCATCGACCTCGGTGCATGTATCAACAGGCGTCATGACATTGGACAAACGCGTGTACCAACTGACGTGATCTTTGCTGCGGGGTTGATGCGCCGACAGTACCAAGCGGTCAGCCGCTCGCGTCATGGCAACGTATAAGGCATTGTTCTCCTCGGTCGCGCGAGCTTGTTGGTCCTGCAACAGGAGCCCTTCCGCGCACTTCGGCGGCGCACTTTCCTTTGCGATGAAAACGAATCGGCGTGGTGCCAGATCATGCGCCGGCCAGTCAACCAGCACCGTCATGGATTGAGCAGGCTTCGGGGGCGCGTGTGTATCGAGCAGCACAACGAGCTTAGACTCTAAGCCTTTCGCACCATGGACGGTGAGGAGGCGTACCACACCTGGTGCTGTCGGCCATGCCTTTTGTTTTGTGCCCGCCTTGATCGCACGTATGAACTGATATGGGGTGAGATAGCGCCCTTGATTGATCATCAGCGTTTCATCGAGCAAAGCGTTGAGCTGTGCTCGGGTGGCGGCTCGTTGAGCGTCAGGTACCACTGATGAAAAAGCGGCGATCGCGTCACATATTTTGTAAATACCGACTAAGGCATCATGCAGGCTTTCGTGAGCTAAGCGGTGCTTAAGTCGGTGAAGCGTGTCTCGCCATGACTGGCAACGACCGGCCAATTGAGAGGCGTCGGTTTGTGCCAGCGCCTCAACAGCGCGCCACCAAGCACCGGGGGCTTTGTCTTCCGTGGCCTTTATGTGCTGTGCCAATTCAATCAGGTCTGCGTCGCTCGCATTAAACAGGGGTGAACGCAACGCCTGCGCAAGTGACAGGTCATGTGTCGGCGATACCAAAGCGTCCAACAATGCAATCACATCGGCCACGGCAGGACTCTCGATCAGGCTCGACTTGTCGGGCTGCGCACAGGGCACTCCCTCATTTGTGAGCGCCTCTTGCATCAGACTGAGTCGTGCATTGGTGCGGGCGATGACCATGACCTCGCTGGGCACCACCTCGCCGTCATCGACCTGTGCGCGAATCCAACGCGCCGCCTGCTGGGTTTCTAGCGCCGCCAAACGTTCAATGGGCTCTAACTTCGGCGTGTTGAGTGAATCGCGCCAGATTTCGGGCGCGGCATGATCAGCTACATCCGGAGCCGTTTTTGCTGGACGGGTGTCCAACACCATGGGCAGACCCAACACCGCGCCCGCTTCCGGGCGTTGTGTGCTGTGTGTTCTGAATTGGGGCGCTTCAGGGTCATTGGTCATGTTAGGGACCATGACGGCATTCACCGCACTGATGATCGACTGCGCGTTGCGACGGGTGTG
>JBMTSM010000309.1:0-2099 GCA_049448275.1 Burkholderiaceae bacterium | reverse complement strand
TATGCAAGGCCTTGCCGAGTTGAATGACGCCTGCTTCGATTTTCTCAACATCCGCTGTGGCAAAGCTCAAACGCAGGGTTCGCACATCGGGGTCTCTTGCAAAGAACGGCGCGCCAGGTACAAAGGCCACGTTGTGATCGATCGCGCGCTTCGCAAAGGCATTGCCATCAGCGATCGCCCCATTTACGCCAGTTAAGCTGGCCCAAACAAACAGCCCACCTGCCGGCCGGACGAACGCGATGGCATCCCCTAACTCACGGTTCAGCGCATCACACATGGTCCGCGCACGCTCGGCGTAGACTTGCCGAACCTGATTCAGCGCATCGGATAAACCGCCCTGCGCCAGGTAGGCGGCTGCGGTCGCCTGGGCAAACGTACTGGTGTGGGCATCACTGAATTGTTTGCACATCACCGCCTTCGCCAGCAACGGCGCCGGTGCAATCATCCACCCAACCCGCAGACCCGGGCTCAGTATTTTGCTGAGGCTGCCGCAATGCACCAGCCAGTCGCGGCTGCCGGGTACGTCATCGCTCAGCGCGAGCAAACTAGGCGGTGGTGGCGCATCGAAATACAAGTCACCGTAGGGGTCATCCTCTACCACCAAGGTGCCGGTGCGCACGGCTAACTCAAGGATGCGCTTACGACGTGCAAGCGCCAAAGTTGCACCGCTTGGGTTTCCGAAGGTCGGAATAAGGTAGACCAGTTTGGGCTTGTGCTCCTGGATTAACGCCTCGAGCACGTCGACGTTGACACCGTCCCCATCAACGGGGGCCGTGATTAAATCTGCGCCATACAGACGGAAGCATTGGATGGTTGCCAAAAACGTCGGGCCCTCGACAATCACTTTGTCGCCGGGATTGATCAGGGTCTTACCGACCAAATCCAGTGCCTGTTGACTACCTGTTGTCACCAGTAAGTGATTAGGGGCAACCGTCGCGCCCTTGCTCGCCATCAGTTTGGCTAACTCGTTGCGTAACGGCTCATACCCCTCGGTTGCCCCGTACTGCAAAGCGGCCGCAGGGTTGGTCGCCAGCGCCTCGCGTGAAGCGGCCTCAATGCCAGCGACGTCGAATAGATTGGCATCCGGAAAGCCCCCCGCAAAGCTAATGATGCCCGGCTTCCCCAAGAGCTTGAATAATTCCCGAATAGCAGACGTTTCCAGCTTGGACAGGCGGTCAGCAAATAGCGCGTTGACATCGGTGGTCATAAAACTCCCCGGGCAATTGAATCAAAACTCTATTGTGCCAATGAACCAAGCGCTTTTAGGCCGAGTCCCCAACCAAAATTAGAGCCCGGCATTACACTTTCAAGATGAATAAAACCAATATTGAGTTGTTCTTCGCGACGCTGAAGGCTACCAATCCGACCCCAACAACCGAGCTGAAGTTCACCAGCGTGTTCGAGTTGCTGGCGGCGGTGCTGCTATCGGCCCAAGCGACCGATGTGGGCGTCAACAAAGCAACGGACCGGTTATTCCCACGGGCCAATACGCCACAGGCGATCATTGATATGGGCCTTGCAGCGCTTGAAGACGCTATCAAGACCATCGGTTTGTACCGCAGCAAAGCCAAGCATCTGATGCAAACCTGCGAGATTTTGGTGCGCGACCATGGGGGCCAAGTACCCAACACCCGAGAGGCGCTCGAGGCCTTACCCGGTGTCGGCCGCAAAACCGCAAACGTGGTGCTCAACGTCGCCTTCGGCGAACCCACCATGGCGGTCGACACCCACATTTTTCGGCTGGGAAACCGAACCGGTTTGGCCCCTGGCAAAACCCCACTCGCAGTCGAATTGAAGCTGCTAAAGCGGATACCCGCCACTTACATGGTCGATGCGCATCATTGGCTGATCCTGCACGGTCGCTATGTGTGTGTCGCGCGCAATCCGAAATGCGATGCATGCGCAGTCAGTTCGTATTGCGATTACACGCGGGGCAAAGCAACCCAGTGATTGTCCAGTGATCGGATTTGTATCCGGTTACTGAACGCGGCAGTAATTGCCGCCCGTGTGTCAGGCGAATCAACCCGTCCTGCATGCGTGACGCGCCCCTTGACCAACACCACGATGTTGTCCGCGTAAAGCGCCGCGTTTAATTCGTG
>JBMTSM010000308.1:0-2100 GCA_049448275.1 Burkholderiaceae bacterium | reverse complement strand
GACGGTGTGCCCATCAGCCCTGACGACCTGAGTGAAGACATCCACGCGACCCCGGCCTACCGTGCAGCTTTGATCCGGGTTCAAACCAAACGCGCGGTCACCCAAGCGTTGGCATGATCTCTTCGGTACCCTCATCGGTTGAAGCGTGGGTTGACGCGCTCGAAGCGGTGGGGTATTTCGCCGATCGACGTTTGGCCACCGCGGTACATTTGGCGGTCAAGTTGGAGCGCCCTTTGTTGCTTGAGGGCGCGCCGGGTGTAGGTAAAACCGAGTTGGCTAAGGCAATCGCGCGCGTGCTGTCGCGCGATATGGTCCGCTTGCAGTGTTACGACGGCCTAGACCAGCGCGATGCGCTCTACGAGTGGAACTACGCCGCGCAGATGCTACACGCGCGTCTCATGCAATCATCTGCGAACGCTGATGAGATTGAGGCCAGCCTTTACAGTGATAAGTACCTCATAGCGCGCCCGCTGCTGCAAGCGCTGCAAGCACCCGCACCAGGCGCTGTACTTTTGATCGACGAGCTCGATCGCGCAGATGAACCTTTTGAAGCATTTTTGTTGGAATATTTGGGCGAGTTCCAAGTCAGTATTCCCGCCTTTGGGACCGTTCGTGCCGAGCAGATGCCAATTACGATCCTCACGAGCAATCGAACGCGTGATTTAAATGATGCCGTGAAACGGCGCTGTTTGTTTCATTGGCTGGACTTTCCTAACCGCGACCGTGAGCTCGCTATCGTGCGAGCTCGGTTACCAGAGGTCGGCGAGCAGTTAGCCGAGCAATTGACGACCTTTGTGCAACGCATGCGGGCCACTGCGGCCGAGATCGGCCTGGGGCGTGCGCCGGGGATAGCGGAAACCCTTGAGTGGGCGAGGGCCCTGATGGCCCTTAATGTCGGTGACCTCGGGGCATCGGCAGTGGCCGACACCGTGGGCGTCTTGTTGAAAGATGCCAACGACTGGTCGCGTGTCGAGCCTCATGTTGCGGCATGGTTGGTCGCCGAGGATTCCCCCTGAGCCTCGCGACGCGCGTGGTTGATTTTGGGCGGGCGCTGCGGCAAGCCGGTATGCCCGTTGATAGCCAGCGCATAGGTGTTGCGCAACGGGCGCTGACGCTGGTTGACCTATCCTCAAAGGCGGCCGTTTGCGATGCCTTACAGGCTTGTTTGCTGAGTCGAATTGAGGATCGCCCAACATTCTTGCGGTTATTCGATGCACTGTTCAGTGAAGGTCAAGACGAGGGCGGGAAACCCACTGACATGAATGCCATCAATGACCTTGCGGGCGATGCGATGCACGCTCCTACACCGGCTGAAGATCCACAGGCGACGCCACCGGCAGACGATGACACCGCCACCGAGGGCATGAGTGCCGTACAGCGATTACGTCAGGCTGATTTTGCAAAGCTAACCCCCACGGAATGGGCTGCAGTGACTCGGCTAGCCGATCAGAGCCGTTTGAAATTACCGAAATTTCGACTGCGTCGTGTTGTTCGTAGTCGGCGCAGAGGTGTCTTAGATTGGCGTGAGACGATGCGACGGGCACAGGCAACAGACGGTGAGCTGTTGGACCTTGGCTGGCGGGCACCGCGCTGGCAAACGCAGCCGCTGCTGGTATTGATCGATACATCGGGCTCTATGGCGGCCTATGCGCGTACCACCTTGGCGTGTTTGCACCCGATGACCCGTGGTTTGCCTCTGCGCATCTTCGCCATGGGCCACCAACTCAGCGAGCTCACGTTTGCTTTCCGAGAGCGAGACACGGATGCGATGCTGAAGGCTGCCGGTCGTGCGATCGTCGACTATGCCGGTGGCACGCGTTTGGCGAACTGTATTGATGCCCTTCGCCTTCAAGGCCGCGCACTGGTGAGTGGACGCCGCCCGCAGGTGGTGATTATTTCAGACGGCTTGGATACTGGTGAGATACATGACTTGCAAATTGCCATGGCTTGGTTGACTGGGCACGCGCGTCGTGTGGTGTGGCTCAATCCATTGATGCGCTATGCCGGATATCAACCCATTGCGAGAGGCCCCAGCGTTTTGGCAGCGCACGTTGATGCCATGCTCACAGGGCATAACCTCGCGAGTTTGGATGCACTCTC
>JBMTSM010000307.1:0-2128 GCA_049448275.1 Burkholderiaceae bacterium | reverse complement strand
TGCTTTCAAACGAACAATTGCTGAACTACGAGCAGGCGGGGTTCATACCCGCCGTTGATGTGATGTCGGCTGACGAAGCGTTGGTGATTCGGCGCTCGCTCGAAGCTTTCGAGGCGACGCAGGGAGGTCAGTTAGACGCCTCGCAACGGAGCCGCGCATTTTTGTTGTTCAAGTGGCTTGATGATTTGATTCGCGATCCCCGTGTGCTGGATCCCATTGAGCAACTGATTGGTCCGAACATCCTGTGTTGGAGCACCATTTTTTGGATCAAGGAAGCGGGGTCGCAGAGCTTTGTTGATTGGCACCAAGACAACACCTATTGGGGGTTATCAAGTCGCCGTGTAGTGACCGCATGGTTTGCAATTTCAGATGCCAGCACAGAGGCCGGGTGTATGGGCGTGATCCCGGGGACGCACAACGGCGACACCTTGGCGCACGAGGACACCTATGACAAAAACAACATGCTGTCGCGGGGGCAGCGCATTATGAATTTGGATAAAGACAAAGCCGTGCTCATGCCGCTGCGGGCGGGCCAAATGTCGTTGCACAACTATTGCTTGGCGCATGGCTCAGGACCCAATGTCTCATCTGACAGGCGAATGGGTGTCTCAATGCACTTCATGCCACCCGAGACGAGCCAAGTGGTTGGGTCATGGGATTGTGCATCGCTGGTTCGAGGGGTGGATACCTATCAGCACTTCGTACACGCGCCACGTCCACGCTTTGACATGGATCCAGAGTCCGTCGCGTTTCATGAAAAGGCGGCAACCGCCATGCGCGACGTGTTGTATGCTGGCGCTCAGCAAAAATTAGCGCGACTCTGATTGATGGCCAATTACCCTGACTTTGTTCCTTACCCTTTTCAAGCTGAACGCCATCTCGCCAGATACCCCATTTGTACTGATGGTCTAGAGGATCACCGACACCGTGTAGTGATTGCAGGCGGGGGACCGGTTGGGTTCGCAACCGCATTAGGGTTAGCCAAGCAGGGGGTTGCCAGCGTGGTGCTTGAGGCCGACCATTCGGTTTGTTTCGGTAGTCGGGCCATTTGCGTGTCACGACGTAGCCTCGAAATACTGCACCGCTTGGGCGTAGGTGCCGGTTTTGATGCGATTGGTTTACCTTGGACGGGTGGTCGCAGCTTTTACCAAGGACAAGAGGTTCTGCGGTTTGAGATGCCGCAGGACGATAACCAACAATTTGCCCCCATGGTCAACATGGCTCAGTACAGCATTGAGCAAACCTTGCTCGATGGGGTTCAGGCTAACGCCAACCTGATTGACGTTCGCTGGCAAACGGCGGTAACCGGTATGTCACAAGATGAAGCGGGAATCAGCCTCGCAGTGAAGACGCCCACGGGTACCTATCAATTGCACACGGATTGGCTGGTCGCCGCTGATGGTGGTCGCAGCACGATTCGGGAGGCCATGGGGCTGCGTTTGCAGGGGACCAGCTACGAGGGACGTTACGTCATCGTTGACATCCTCATGAAGAGCCCGCGCCCCGCCGAGCGCTTGGCGTACTTTGATCCACCGTGTAACCCCGGATCAACGGTGCTGGTGCACAAGCAGCCGGGCGATGTCTGGCGTATTGATTACCAGCTGCGCGATGGTGAAGACCCCGACCAAGCCATCCTGCCCGAGCAGGTGATGCCGCGGGTGCAGTCGCTGCTGGACATGATGGGCGAAACCGCGCCCTGGAATCCGATATGGGTGGGTCTGTACAAAGCGAACGCCCTGACCCTTGAACGCTATCGCCACGGCCGTGTCTTGTTTGCCGGTGATGCGGCGCACTTGGTACCCATTTTTGGTGTGCGTGGTTTCAACTCGGGTATTGATGACGCCGATAACTTATCTTGGAAGTTGGGGCAGGTGGTCAGCGGTTGTGCCGCGCCTGTTTTACTTGACAGCTATTCTTCCGAGCGCGTCGCCGCGACACACGAAAACCTGAGCTATGGCACCAAGAGCACCGAGTTCATGGCGCCACCGTCCTTCGCTTTCGACCTCATGCGTCGTGCCGTACTGAGCTTGGCGGTCGCACATCCTGAATTGCGATCACTCATCAACCCGCGGCAAAGCGCCCCCATTACGTACAGTGCATCTCCTTTGAATGGCCCCGATGAATGGGG
>JBMTSM010000306.1:0-2154 GCA_049448275.1 Burkholderiaceae bacterium | reverse complement strand
ACCTCTGCACCCAAGCGGCGCCAGACAGATCCCATCTCCAAGCCAATCACGCCCGAGCCGATCACACCCAAACGCTTGGGCACCGCGCCCACACGTAAGGCACCATCGTTTGATAAGACGTTGACTTCGTCAAATGGAGCCTGCGTTAAGGGACGCGCAGAGGAGCCTGTGGCAACAATCACGTGACGCGTCTTGAGTGTCTCGTTTTGCTTGCCGGTGACGGCAACTTCAAAGCCGTTATCAATCGCTGCAATGAACGAACCTCGGCCGTGGAAAAACGTGACCTTGTTCTTCTTGAACAAATACAAAATACCGTCGTTGTTTTGTTTCACCACCGCATCTTTGCGACCAATCATGGCCGCAACATCCATGGTCAGGCCTTTCACACCGATGCCATGCTCAGCAAAATGGTGCGCCGCCTGCTCGTAGTGCTCGGACGATTGCAACAAGGCCTTAGATGGGATGCAACCAACGTTGGTGCAGGTGCCACCGGGCGCGGGCCCACCATCCGCATTGGTCCACTCGTCAATACAAGCGACTTGGAAGCCCAACTGTGCCGCGCGAATTGCGGCCACGTAACCGCCAGGCCCGGCTCCGATTACAACAACATCAAATAACTGTGCCATGTCGCCCCCTTAAATACCGAACAACAAGCGTGAGGGGTCTTCCAACGCCTCTTTCATCGTCACCAACCCCAATACGGCCTCACGGCCATCAATGATGCGGTGGTCGTAGCTCATGGCCAAGTAGTTGATGGGTCGCACCACAACCTGTCCGTTCTCGACCACAGCGCGATCTTTTGTCGCGTGGACCCCCAAGATCGCCGACTGTGGTGGATTAATGATAGGGGTCGAGAGCATCGAGCCAAATACACCGCCGTTGGAGATGGAGAAAGTACCGCCGGTCATGTCATCCAAACCCAACTTGCCTTCTTTGGCCTTGTTACCAAACTCGGCAATCTTCAGCTCAATGTCAGCAAAGCTCAGCTGGTCAGCGTTACGCAAAATAGGCACTACCAATCCGCGTGGTGAGCCGACAGCGATACCGATGTCAAAGTAACCGTGATAGACGATGTCGTTGCCATCAACCGATGCATTCAAAACGGGGTAACGCTTCAAGGCGGCTACGGCGGCTTTCACGAAGAAACTCATGAAGCCCAACCGCACGCCATGTTCCTTTTCGAACTTGTCTTGGTACTTCTTGCGCAGCTCCATGATGGGCGCCATATTGACCTCGTTAAAGGTCGTGAGGATGGCATTGGTGGCTTGCGATTGCAACAAACGCTCGGCAACGCGGGCGCGCAAACGGGTCATGGGCACACGCTGTTCAGGGCGATCACCCAAGTCTGGGGCGACCGTCTGCACCTGTGGCAGTACGGCCTTTGGCACGCCCGTTGGAATCACCGCGCTGGCAACAGCCGCCTTGGGAGCCGCCGCTGCGGCCAACACATCCCCTTTGGTGACACGACCATCTTTGCCGGTACCCGCGACAGAGCCAGGAGCCATGCCGTTGTCGGCCATATGCTTCGCAGCTGCTGGTGATGCAACGCCCGCTTTGGAGGTTGCAGCAGGGGCGCTCGTAGCCGCCGCCGACACCGCAGCAGCCGCTTGAGGTGCGGGGGCGGCTTGCGCAGCTGGTGCAGCAGCGGTGGCTGCACCATCGGTATCAATGCGCGCAATCACCTGCTCTGAGGCAACGGTCGCACCGTCGCCCTCAACCAATTCAGCCATCACACCGGCTGCCGGCGCTGGCACTTCCAACACCACTTTGTCGGTTTCAACCTCGATCAAAATCTCGTCTATTGCCACCAGTTCGCCGGGCTTTTTCTTCCATGTCATCAAGGTCGCTTCTGCCACTGACTCAGACAGTTGGGGGACCTTTACTTCTACGATTGCCATCTTTCGATTCCTTGAAATATTGGGTTCGCCGCGGCCCCGTACAACAGGGCAGAGCACGGCGTGTGTTATCCGTTATGTGATATGACCGGGGTTACTTTGTCAGCACGAAGCCCTTGAGCTTGCCAAAAGCGCCTTCGATAAGGGTCTTCTGCTGCTCTTGGTGCAGGTGTGCGTATCCCACAGCGGGCGAGGCTGATGCCGCCCGTCCGGAATAACCCAAACGTTGTCCGTCACGCATGTTCTCGTGGATGTAATG
>JBMTSM010000305.1:0-2160 GCA_049448275.1 Burkholderiaceae bacterium | reverse complement strand
CACTCCTGAATTGAGGTGTATTGGCGATGCTGACCATCCGGCTGCAGGTCGATGTAATGCACCGCCTCGTCCTTGGTTGCGTAAGGCTGATCGCCAACCTCAATGCGGCGCAGGTACTTGACCCAACTGACACCTTGCACACCCGGCACAACAAGGCGCAGGGGGTAACCGTTTTCAGGGCGCAACATTTCGCCGTTCATGCCCCAGGCGACGATCACGTCATCCATGGCGCGATCCAGCGCAATCGTACGTGTCATGCTGGAACCATCGGCACCTTCCGCCAAGATGTACCGCGCTTGCTTTTTATCGATGCCACACATCTCCAAGACAGTGGACAGCAAGACACCCGTGAATTCAGCACAGCTCAACATACCGTGGGTGTACTGCACAGATGGCAGAGCGACGTTGCCCCACTCGGGCCCCGTGTTGGCACCGCACTCGATGAAGTGAATACGGGACACGCTGGGCAAACGCATCAAGTCGTCCATCGTGAACACACGCGGACGCTTGACCAAGCCGTTCACCATGAAACGGTGCTGCGATGGATCGATGTCCCACCAACCTTGGTGGTGACGCTCGAAATGCAAACCGGAAGGTGTGATGATGCCAAACAAACCTTGCAGTGGGCAGAAGCTCACGGAAGCCTGCGGTACCCGCGTCAGACCGGGGCTCTCGCGACGCATGAGGTTGGACTCCCACTTACTGGGCATGCCGTAAGCATTGGCCGCAACCCCCTGCCCCAAGCCGGTGGTATGGGCTGGCAACTTCAGGATGGCGTCCTCGCCCTCAGAAGCAGCAATGGCTGACTTGCTGGCAGCCGCTATCCCCGCGCCCATGGCCAACGCCTTCCCCATGAAACTGCGACGGGCTTTACGCGCCGTCTCCAGCCCTTCGGCGTTCAAGTGGTTTTCAGGGGCTGGAATGACACGTCCAATGGGTTGATCAAACGTGTTCCCCATGGGGATATTGAGGTCTTGGTTAATCGGCATACATCCCTTTCTAGTGGTCAGTTTTGAGTAAATCGGTATGGAAATTCAAGCCCGTAAACCAAAGGCGGTTTCGATTTGCCCATCGGAAGCAGGCAACCGGCTGGCGACCTGCGCAGAAATCGAACGACATAGCTCCAGAAAGAGCGGCTCTGCCACACGATAAAAAATTTGCGTTCCCTCGCGCCGCCGCGATAACAGGCCCGCTTGATACATCAACCCCAAATGCCGCGACACATTGGCTTGCAAAGCGCCAGTGGCCTGAATGATGTCGCTGACACACAGCTCTTCAGCGCAGATCACGTGCAGGATTCTCAAGCGCGTGGGCTCGCCCAGCACGCTGAAATAACGTGCTGTTGATTCGAATACCGCGTTTAAATCCGACATGGTTTTTTGGGGAAGTCTTTGTATTGCTTGTAAACAAGTATATTATTGGATAATGATATATGGATAAGTGTAAACCCTAATTTTTGCTGATCGCGGACAGGCGCCGTGAGACAATATCGTCTATGACAAATTCAAACCCTGCCGCCTTCCCTACGTGGCCACTGCATCGCCTGTGGTTGCCGATTTTGGCGATGACGTTGGTCATCGTGGTCTCCAACGTTGCGGTCACGTACCCCATCAATGACTGGCTCACATGGGGTGCCTTCACCTATCCGTTTGTTTTTTTGGTCACCGATTTGACCAACCGCGCTGTCGGCCCTGCGGGTGCACGCAAAGTCGCCTGGACAGGTTTGGTACTTGCCGTGGTGCTGTCGGTGTACTTTGCTGACTGGCAAATCGCGCTCGCATCAGGTGGCGCTTTCATCAGTGCGCAGCTACTGGACATCGCATTTTTCAACCGCATGCGCGCCATGACATGGTGGAAAGCCCCCTTAATCGGATCGATCGCTGCGTCCGTACTGGATACCGGCTTGTTCTTTTTCATCGCCTTCTACGGCTCCGAAATGAACTGGTTGATGCTGGCAAGCGGCGATTTGTTGGTAAAGTGGGCCATGGCTGCCGCATTGCTGATGCCCTACCGCCTCCTGTTACCGTGGGTCGCCAGTATCGCCTCGCAGGTCGCTAAGCCTGCACACTGAACTACCGCCAGCGAGTCCAAGATGAACCACCAAAACACAATCGCCGCCCGTCCAGCCGGACTTTCTTGGAGTGGTTTATCAGTGGCGTC
>JBMTSM010000304.1:0-2178 GCA_049448275.1 Burkholderiaceae bacterium | reverse complement strand
GCCCCAACCATTGGCGAGTCACCTCATCGGGCGCCACCAAGCCAACCTGAGCGCCCAACTCCGCGCTCATATTGGCCAGCGTCATACGCTCAGGCATGCTGAGAGCCTTAACGGTAGACCCTGCGTATTCAATGGCTTGATATCCACCGCCGTTCATGCCAAACCGTTGCGTCATCGCCAGCATCATGTCCTTAGCGCATACGCCATTTTGTAGGACACCATCCCAGATCATTCGGATGGTCTGCGGCACCTGAACCCAAATCTCGCCGGTAACCACCACCCCCAACATCTCGGTGCTACCGATACCGAACATGTACGCGCCAAACGCACCGCCAGTTGGTGAGTGCGAGTCACCACCAACGCAAAACCGCCCCGGCAGGATATGCCCGTTTTGAGGCAACACCACATGGCAAATGCCCTGCGAGTCATAGACGTGAGGTAAATCTTGCTCCCGCGCCCAATCACGGGCAATGCGGACGATGCGCTTCGAGTCCTCGTCCTGAGCTGGCACGTAGTGGTCCATCACCAGGACAACCCGAGACTTGTCCCATATCGGTGCGCCCAACTCCTCGAGCATGGGCTTTAACCGACGCGGGCCTGATGAATCGTGAAACATGGCCAAGTCGACCTGGCAATTCACGATCTCACCAAGCGTCACGAAGTCGCGCCCAGCAGCGCGTGCTATCAGCTTTTGGGCCAATGTCTGTGGTGCGCGGTCAAGCTGTACAGGCTTCATCATCACAACCCAAGATAGGCCTGCCGAAGCGCATCCGACGCCAGTAACGCTTGGGGCGTCCCTTCAAAGCGCAGACTGCCGTTTTCTAGGACATAGGCTTTATCCGCAATTTCAAGTGCTTGCGCAACGTTTTGTTCGACCAACAAAACCGAAATATTCTGTTGCCGAATCTGTGCGATGAGTGTGAACATCTCCTCTACCAGCAGAGGGGACAAGCCCAATGATGGCTCATCAAGAATCAACAGCTTAGGTTCAGCCATCAAGCCGCGACTGATCGCGAGCATCTGTTGCTCGCCACCACTGAGTGTCCCCGCGAGCTGCGCGCGTCGCTCTCTTAACCGGGGGAATATGGTCAACATACGCTCGAGGTTTTCAGCACGGTGCGCTCGCGCCCTGGCGAATGAGCCCAGCTCTAAATTCTCAATCACGCTCAGATTGGGAAATATCTTTCGTCCCTCGGGTACCTGAATCAGCCCCGACTGAACAATACCGCGCGGGTTGAGCCCATTGAGCTTTTGGCCCTCAAAAACGACCTCACCCTCCCAGGCACGCACCAAGCCACAAACGGTGTTGTTGAACGTCGTCTTACCGGCACCATTGCTACCCAACAACGCGACAAGTTCCCCCGCGCCCACGGAGAGGGATACACCGCGCAGCACCTCGACACGCCCATAACCACTGCGCAAATCGCGCACCTCGAGCAACGCTGTTGGAGTTGTCATGCCACACTCCCTTTTGCGCGCAGGCGCGCTGCCGTACCTTTACCCAAATAGGCCTCCACTACCGCATCATCCTGCGTGACAACTTCGGGGGATCCTGATGCGATCAGCTGACCTTGGGAAAGCACCCACACATGGTCAGCTAAACTCATCACGGCTTGCATGACGTGCTCGATGAGAAAGACCGTGATACCGCTGGCACAAATGGCCTTGATGACCGGAATCATGTCGCTGATTTCCTGCGGGTTCAACCCAGCAAGAACCTCATCCAATAGCAACAGTTTGGGCTGCGTACCCAACGCGCGCGCAAGTTCCAATCGCTTCCGTCCGGCAACGGTCAGGTCGGATGCGGGCTTTTCGAGCTGATCTGCAAGTCCGACCTGCTGCGCGATCTGCCCCGCCTTTTCAAGCGCGACTCGACGATCACGCTCGTGCAAATGCACGCCGACTGCGATATTTTCGCGAACGGTCTGTGCGGCAAAGGGTTGGACAATCTGAAACGTGCGCGCCATACCCAAACGGGCATTTAAATGAGGGGCTTGTCCGGTAATATCCGTGCCGTCGAAGCGAACGCTTCCTTGATCTGGCTTAATGAACCCCGTCATGAGCGCGAACAAGGTGGTTTTACCCGCACCATTGGGGCCGATCAGAGCACACAACGTCCCGGCCTCGACGCTCAAAGAGACCGACGAGACTGCCCTTAAGCCACCGAAGGTTTTTGAG
>JBMTSM010000303.1:0-2179 GCA_049448275.1 Burkholderiaceae bacterium | reverse complement strand
ATCCGACCGTAGCGCTGTTTCATCATTGGCTTGATGGCCGCACGGCTGACCGTGAACACAGCTTTGAGATTGGTATTTGTCACAGCATCCCAATCGTCGTCTTTCATGCGCATAGCCAAAGTATCACGAGTGATACCTGCGTTATTGACCAAAATCGTGAGTTGTCCATGTGTGGCAACGATGGCATCGATTTGTGCTTGGACCGCTGCGCCATCGTTGACGTCGAGGACCGCACCACTGCCCCCTTCATATTTCGCCAAAGCCGTCTCGATGGCTTGTGCACCAGCGGCGCTGGTCGCTGTACCCACGACCGTAGCGCCCTGTGCTGCCAGGTGGGCGGCGATGGACGCGCCAATGCCGCGCGATGCGCCTGTGACGAGGGCAACCTGCCCCGTCAAGGGGCTTGATTCTGAAAGCATTTGTGTATCTGACATGGGCGTTTTGTATTTTATTAGTTTGTCGCGCTCAGGCCGCCAAGGCCTCTTCGAGCGATGGAGGATCGTAGGCGCAGACAGCAACGACCGTGGGCTCGATCCGCTTGGCCATACCCGTTAACACCTTGCCGGGCCCACACTCGACCATCTTTGTGACCCCTTGCGCAGCCAATGTCTGAACAGACTCAACCCATCGAACCGGGCCAAACGCCTGTCTCACCAACGCGTCTTTAATGGCAATGGGGTCGGTCGGTGCTGCCACATCGATGTTGTTGAGTACAGGAATTTGCGGCGGCAATAGAGACACCGATGTCAAGTGGGTGGCTAGTTTCTCAGCTGCAGGTCGCATGAGACTGGAGTGAAAAGGCGCTGACACGGGCAGCGGCAAAGCGCGCTTGGCGCCAGCGGCCTTGATCACGGCCATCGCCTGCTCAACCGCCGTTTTGCTGCCAGCAATAACGGTTTGGTTGGGATCGTTAAAGTTCACCGCCTCCACCACCTCGCCAGAGGTGGGGGCAAAAGTCTGCTGCACCGCTTGGCAATGCGCGACCACCTGATCGGCAGGCATACCCAGGATAGCTGCCATTGCCCCCGTGCCAACCGGGACCGCCGCCTGCATAGCTTCGGCACGCAGACGAACCAACGGCACGGCTTGTGACAACGTGAGACTACCGGCGGCAACCAGCGCCGCGTACTCACCGAGGGAGTGCCCAGCAACCCAATCTGGCGTCGCGCCACCTGCTGCCAGCCAAACCCGGTAGGCGGCGACACCGGCGACCAGCATGACGGGTTGGGTGTTGGTGGTCAATGCAAGTGCCTCAGCAGGCCCCTGCGCAATCAATTGAGCCACGTCTTGGCCCAGCGCCTCAGAGGCCTCGGCTAGGGTATCGCGCACGACGGGGTGATCACCCCAGGCGTCCAACATGCCGACCGATTGTGACCCTTGGCCGGGAAAAATACACGCATTCATTGTCTGTCCTGTCATGGCCTCATCTTTTCATTCCGTCCCACCACTCAGCGGTGGCACCCTTACAAACGCAACAGCGCAGAACCCCATGTGAATCCACCGCCCACACCCTCCATCAACACCACCTGTCCCGGCTTGATCTGACCCTGGCGCACGCCATGGTCAAAGGCTAACGGGATCGATGCCGCGGAGGTGTTACCGTGTTGATCGACTGTCACAATCACCCGCTCCAGCGGCAGCTTGAGCTTTTTGGCCGTGCTGGTCATGATGCGAATATTTGCTTGGTGCGGGACTAACCAATCGACATTGGCTTCTGTTTTACCTGCTTTTTCGAGGACGTTGCGGGCAGTGCTCTCGAGTAAGCCTACCGCCAGCTTAAACACCGCTTGGCCATCCATCTTCAACAAGGGGTTGCCTGCCACCGCCCCGCCCGCAACGGTACCCGGGGTACACAAGATATCGCGGTGTTTGCCATCCGCGTGAATATCGGTTGCCAAAATCCCGGGGCCTGAACCATCATGCTCAGTCGCCTCCAGCAGAACGGCGCCTGCACCGTCACCGAACAGCACACAGGTCGTCCGGTCATTGAAATCCAGAATGCGTGAGAAAACCTCTGCTCCAACCACCAAGGCGCAGGCGGCAGCGCCCGTCTGAATCATGGCATTTGCGACGCTTATTGCATAAACAAAGCCGCTACAAACAGCTTGCACGTCGAATGCAGCCCCACCGGCAGCACCCGCATCGTCACCGTCTGCCAGTGCAGCTTGCGTGAGCTTGT
>JBMTSM010000302.1:0-2187 GCA_049448275.1 Burkholderiaceae bacterium | reverse complement strand
GGTGGGTTTGCTCGGGCCGGTGTACCAGTCAAGCCACCCGTCGGTTTTGGTGAATCCACCGCTGGTGGGTTTGTCGTTTGCCATGATGTGCGCCCTCAATCGATGTAACGCAAGCCCGCTTTCGCGAGGGGTTCACGCATGTTGTATAGGTCAAGGCCCAAAACACCAGCTGCAAATTTGGCTCGCTTTTCGCCCTCGAATGATTCGCGCTTTTCTGCCGCAACAGCCGTCTTTTCAGCCCACGCCGCAGGCACGATGACGACGCCATCATCATCAGCGACAACGACATCGCCAGGATTGACCAAGGCGCCCGCACAGACAATTGGAATGTTCACGGAGCCGAGCGTCGCTTTGATGGTCCCCTTAGCTGAAATGGCCTTGCTCCAAACCGGGAAGTCCATCGCCTGTAACTCGCGGACGTCGCGAACCCCGGCATCAATGATCAAACCCCGTGCGCCACGGGCTTTGAACGAGGTGGCCAGCAGGTCACCAAAATAGCCATCGCTGCACTCAGCGGTCACACCGGCAATTACCACGTCGCCGGGTTGAATCTGTTCCGCGGCCACGTGGAACATCCAGTTGTCGCCAGGTTGTAGCAATACAGTCACTGCCGTGCCACCAATGTGTGCCCCGGGGTAGATCGGACGCATGTACGGCTTTAACAAACCGACGCGGCCCATGGCCTCATGCACCGTCGCGCTGCCCAACTTGGCCAGGCGCTCAGTCGCTGATTTATCGGCACGGATGATGTTGCGTTTAACGACGCCCAATTCAGTCATGGTGTGATCCTTCAGTGTGTGGTTTTTATTGGCCTTTGGCCTTCAAACGTTGATCCAGGCGCGGGAATACGCGGCGCGCGTTACCCTCGAACACCTGATGACGTTGCGTTTCGGTGAGGTTGGGCGTTGCCAAGACGTAGCGTTTAGTGTCGTCGTAGTAGTGACCCGTCTCAGGGTCAATACCGCGAACCGCGCCGATCATTTCGCTGGCAAACAAGATGTTCTCAACGGGTATGACCTTGGTTAGCAAGTCGATTCCGGGTTGGTGATACACGCAAGTGTCGAAGAAGATGTTGTTGAGCAGGTGATCTTTGAGTAAAGGCTTTTTGAGCTCCTGCGCTAAACCACGGAAACGCCCCCAGTGGTAGGGGACGGCGCCACCACCATGTGGGATGAGGAATTTGAGGGTGGGGAAGTCCTTGAATAAATCTGACGTGAGGCATTGCATGAACGCGGTGGTGTCTGCATTGAGGTAGTGCGCACCTGTGGTGTGGAAGCAGCTGTTACAGCTGGTCGACACGTGGATCATGGCGGGGATGTCGAACTCGACCATCTTTTCGTAGATGGGGTACCACGCGCGGTCCGATAAGGGGGGTGATGTCCAATGACCACCCGATGGATCAGGGTTCAAGTTAATGCCCACGTTGCCGTATTCACGCACGCATTTTTCCAGCTCGGGAATACAGGTATCGATCGGAACGCCTGGCGACTGCGGCAGCATGGCAGCAGGTACGAAGTGGTCGGGGAACAGTTCGCTGACGCGGAAACACAGCTCGTTACAAATAGCGGCCCATGTACTGGAGACCTCAAAGTCCCCGATATGGTGAGCCATGAAACTGGCACGTGGGCTGAAGATGGTGATATCGCTGCCGCGTTCGCGCATTTTGGCGAGCTGGTTGGTCTCAATCGACTCGCGTAACTCGTCGTCACTGATCCGCAGTTCGCTTGGCTTGGGGCGATTTACCGGGTCATTGATTGCCGCGATCTGTTTGTTACGCCACTCTTCCAGGGCCTTGGGCGCTGTGGTGTAGTGTCCGTGGACATCGATGATGAGGGGTTTGTTCATTGAGGCTCCTGTTGTTCTGTTCTTTAAAGGGTTTGCATGCCGTGCTGCAGCTTGATGGGGGCGTTCGCTGCTTGGTTCCAAGCGGCGATCAGCGCTTGCGCCAATTCTGGTTGTTTGCTGGCCGTGGCGACAGCGGCAGAAAATACCGTGTCGATGGCAATTTCTGTGGGTAACGCGCCCCAGACCTTGACGCCGGCTACGCCCATTAACTCAGCCTCTTGCTGAAAACCGAGGCTGACGGCCCCACTGGCTAACAGGCTGGCAACGGGCGTACCCGGTGGGGGGACTTGGATGCGGTCTCGGATGGTGTCTGCGATACCCCATTGCGTGAACAACGCTTGT
>JBMTSM010000301.1:0-2193 GCA_049448275.1 Burkholderiaceae bacterium | reverse complement strand
TTGGCTGACCAAGCCCAGACCAAACTCAACGAGACTGAAAGTGTCTGGCGACAGGCCAAGGCGGCACTTGCCGACGCAGAAAATCAGCGGTCACGCATTGTGGACATGCTGACGGAATACCGCCTCAAACTCACCCAGTTTGAGCGACAGTCGAATTTGTCAGACAGTGTGAACTGCCGACAGTTCTTAGCGCAATTGGTTGATCTCGATGTGCAGGCACAGTTACAGGTTCAGAAAATGCAAGCGGCTGTGAGCCTCGCGGCTGATCGGGTGAAGGCGGCTCGTATCGATCTCGACAAAATGAAGAAGTTGGTGGAACGCGAACAGAAACAGCAGCAGCGGCAAGCCGCCCAGTCAGCGCAACGGCGTATGGACGAAATGGCGACCTTGCGCCACAGCTACAAGCACGCATAATGGGTCAGTGCCAGCGTATGTGCTGGCACACCGGACCAAGGATTCAGATGATTCGCTTTCAATCACGCGCTACTGCGGACCTGCTCATGTTCACTGAACATGGCGTCAAGGTTTTGGAGATTTGGGGCAAGGCGATCACCGCCCGAGGCATTTTGTTACGTGCCGACATGCCCGCAGCGCTTGGGGCGTTGCAACAGTTCGCGCATGACAGCGCTGGAAATACGACCGCCCGTGCAGAGGATGATGCCGACGACGACAGCACCGACGCCAAAGATAAAGTGAGCTGGCAGTCCCGCCTGACTCCCCTGATGACAACCTTGCAGCGCTGCATCGACGAGGATGCTGATTTGACGTGGGAGTTGCGTTAGCCGCCTGCGGGATGTCAGTCGTAGCTGCGGGCGTCCTCAATGACTTTGCCGTCATTGGGTAAGGCGCCCGGTGCGACTACGGTGATGTCCGCGCGCAGCTTTGTGACATCGCGTACGGCACCCCCGAGTTGTGTGATCAGCGCATCGTTGATACTGTCGCCTTCAACGTGCAGGGTCAAATGGTCGTTGGCCATGGCGCCGGTCACCACCAAACGAGCTTTACCCGAAAGCGATGGGAACTTGCGCATGATGTCGGCCACTTGTGAGGCATGGATGAACATGCCGCGCACCTTGGTTGTCTGGTCCGCGCGCCCCATCCACCCTTTGATGCGTGCGTTGGTCCGACCGGTGGGACAGGTGCCTGGCAAGGCAGCCGACAAATCGCCCGTACCAAAGCGAATCATGGGGTAGTCGGGGTTGAAGGTGGTGATCACCAGTTCGCCAACTTCCCCCGCAGCAACGGGGTCGCCGGTGCCGGGTCTGACGATTTCCAGAATCACCCCCTCATCAACGACCAAGCCTTCGCGGGCGGTGGTTTCGTAGGCGATGAGACCCACATCAGCGGTGGCGTAGCATTGGTAGGCTTGGATTCCACGCGCCGCGAACCAGTCGCGTAATGAGGGCGGAAACGCCTCTCCCGAGACCAAAGCTTTCTTCACACTGGGCAAGGCAACGCCCATTTCCTCGGCCTTTTCCAAGATGATGCGCAAAAAGCTGGGGGTACCAATATAGCCCGCGGGTCTGAGCTCGGCCATGGCCTGCACCTGCTGTTCGGTTTGTCCGATACCGCCGGGAAATACGGTGCAACCAATGGCGCGCGCTGCACAGGCCATCATCGAGCCAGCAGGCGTAAAGTGATACGAGAAGCAATTGTGAATCAGCTCACCGGCCCGAAAGCCAGCCGCGTAAACGGCACGGGCGGTACGCCAGTAATCTTTAGCCGTACCTTCAGGCTCATAGATGGGGCCTGGGCTGGCGAAGAGCTGCGGCATGGCCGCGCCGTAATTTTGGGTTGCAAAGCCACCAAAGGGATCTTCGGCGCGCTGTGCCTTTTGAATTTCAAACAGTTGCGTTTTACGGGTGACCGGCAGAGTCGCAAGGGCTGTCCGCGAGGTGATGGTGGTCGCATCAACGCCAGCCAGTATGGTCTGAAAAGCCTTTGAGTGCTTTTGTGCGTGCGCGACCTGCGCACTCAGTCCGCTGAATAAGCGGGCTTCTCGCGCAGCGGGGTCTTGCGTTTCAAGGTCGTCGTAAAAATCAACCATGGGATCTTTCACTTAGGGCGTTGGATTGCGGGAGGTTATGCCAACCAACGCTTACGACGCTTGTAGCTTTTGACGTCGCGGAACGACTTGCGCTCACCGCCGCCCACACCCAGGTAGAACTCTTTCACGTCTTCGTTGCTGCGCAG
>JBMTSM010000300.1:0-2194 GCA_049448275.1 Burkholderiaceae bacterium | reverse complement strand
GGTCGCGCGGATCGGTTAAGGGCAAGACGCCGCTCAAAGCAGAGTACCTGCGCGGCTTCCACCACGCACGGTCCAAAATTCAATTCACAGCCAAGCACGTGAGCCCCGCGGCGGCGCGGCACCTCCAGCTGAAAACCTGGGGCCTGGCCCTAGTCTCCCTCGGGCTGAGGCTGTTGTGGCCATCACCGCGGCACCTCGCCCGTAATTGGGGTCGGGTCGTGGCACTGAGTCGAACTGTCTAATAGGTGACTCGACAAGAGGTGCCGCAATGGTGCATAGTTGCTAAAAACCGATCAATGTGAGATCATCATCTAAACAATAAGCTTCGGTATATGCCATATAAACTAATTTATACTATATTGAAGAACTATAGTTTTATAGAGCACCAAATATGAACCAAAAAGCGTCACCATTAGCTACCGCCTATCTGCGGTTTCTACAACTAGCGAAGGCCGTCGACAGCACCCCCAACCGGCCATCACTCGATGCAAATGAGAGTGCGTTGCTGGATGCGCTAGCCGTTCACTGGTTCGCAGGATCACCACTGACGGTCATGCAGGCGATGGGGTTAGCCCGGTTGGGATCGCCCGCCACGGTCCACCGGCGGATCGCACGCTTGCGCAAAATTGGTATGGTCACCACAGACGAAGATGCAAACGACACCCGCATCAAACGTCTGGTTTTAACCCCCGCTGCTGTAGCGCACTTTGAGCACTTAGGCCAATCACTGCAAAACGCAACTGAGGCGGCCGTCTAAACAGACCATACGACTTCAAAATTCGCTCCCCTGCCATTCGGGGGTTCAACGCATGCCACGCTTGCCCCATGGGCATGCGCAATCGTCCTAACAAGAGCCAGCCCTAAGCCGACGCCACCGTCGCGCTCGCTGGCACCGGGCAGCCTGAAGAATGGCTCGAAAATCCGCTCCCGGTACGCCACTGGCACACCAGGGCCGTTATCGGCGACGCGCAACACAACCTGCCCTCTGGCGAGGTCGCGTGCCAAGGTAACACCTACCGCCGACACGGTATCGTGAGCCTCGTTTCTCTGCTGCCTGCCATGGCGTATGGCATTTTCAAGTAGGTTACGGATCAGGCGCACCAGCAGTGCCTCGTTTCCCTTAACCAATACCCCAGACTCCATCTCGGGCTTTAAGCCCAGTCGTGCGCATTCGGTACCCAGCAGCGCTGACAAATCAACGGGCACGGGGGTGCCGATACCCTGAGGGTCATGGTCAAGGCGACTGGCCAGAAGAATTTCGCCAATCAACGCATCTAGCTCATCGATACTCTGCGTAATCTCGTCGTGCGCCGCGCGACCACCCCCATCGGATACTGGGGGTAAAAGTGCCAAACTCATTTTGATGCGGGCTAGTGGCGATCGTAATTCATGTGACGCATTGGCGAGTAAAGCTTTCCGTGCAACCGCAGCAGCCTCGACACGCGCCGCTGAACGGTTAAATTGCCTCGCCAAAAATGCCACTTCGTCGTGGCCATCGGTGGGCAAACGAGTCGACAGATCCCCTTCGCCCCACGCCTCAACGCCACGCTGTAGGCGTTCGAGACGGGCCGTCAGGCGGCGCACCACGGGGTAAGCCACCAAGGCGACCAGGGCTGTTAGTGTCAATAACAGCACGATCCAACCGGTCGGCTGCGCTAACCAACGCATCAGTGTGCGCCACAAATCAACACCAGCGGGTCGGGCATCGCCGCGCGCAAACGGTGATAACTCAATCGACAGCTGTCGACCATCGCTCAATGTCAGCTCGAAAAACGGCGTAGGGCGCATTTGGTGTGCGCTGTTTTGATGGCGACCGTCGTCGGATGAATCCTCACGCTCCTGGGCTCTGGGACGGCGAAATTTGGCCTCGCCCACCACTGCACCATTTTGATCACGCACCACCAACTCGCGATTCGTGCGATCAGTTCGATCGCGATCAATGTCGACGCGCCATAGCGCTGCAATCCCACCCGCTAACACCAGCACGAACGCCAATACGGTCAACCAAATCCGCCAATACAGGCGCTGATACCAATGGGGATGTTTTATGGCCATACCGGCGTTAATCTTGCTGTTTGGCAAAGACGTAACCCACACCACGAACCGTCAAGATACGCTTTGGATTTTTGATATCACCTTCAATGGCTTGGCGTATACGGCCGATATGCACATCGATTGAACGGTCAAACGCCTC
>JBMTSM010000299.1:0-2194 GCA_049448275.1 Burkholderiaceae bacterium | reverse complement strand
GTTGCGGTGGTCATAGCGACACACCACACAAGGCCTCAATGGTGGAGACCGTTGCCACATTGGCCATGTCGGCCAGCGCGGTGTCGTGTTTCTCAGTCGTGAACGCCGCACAGCCGTCCGACACCACGTAGGTTTCAAAGTCCCGCATGTGGGCGTCGCGAACTGTGCTGGCCACACCCCCGTTGGTCACGATGCCCCCAACGATCACCCGATCGACACCCACTTTGCGCAAGACCCACTCCAACTGGGTTTGATAGAACGCAGAGTAAGCCACTTTTTGTACCGCCAGGTTCAACGACGGCTTCAAAATATCAACACAGTCCTGCCCCCACGATCCCGGGGCAAAGTCGCCATGACGCAGGAAGGGTCGTAACGCGAGCAGGTGGGGCGAGATCATTGGTTCACCCAGCGCGTTCGGCCACAGCGTGAACTGACTGGCGATGACCAGTCCGTTACCAGCTTTCACCTTTCGGATCAGCGGCTGCAGTCGTTCGGGCAACGCTGCCGCCGCTGGATTGGCGCAACCTCCCCGCGCGTAAGCGCCATCCGGGTGCAAGAAATCGTTTTGGAGATCAATGAGAATTAATGCGGTGGTCATAGGCGACTTAAGATCAAATTGCCAAAAGCATCGACGACCGCCTGATAGCCGGGCTCCAGCCAAACCGTGGTGTCGATTTGCTCAAGAATGGCGGGGCCTACAACACGATGCCCAACCGGTAGCGCCATGCGATCAAAGCGCCGGGCATCAACCCACTGCCCATTGATGTAAACCGCTTGAGTCCCAATAGGCGTGGTAACACCCTCGCCTTTCGGTGCCAATAAATGAAGGTCGAACTTGGGGCGCTGACCAATTCGGCTGTAACGCAGGTTGAGCATCCGTACCGGAATACCATCCAAAATCCGACCGAATTCGCGTCGGTAAGTCGCCTCGAAAGCGGTTTGGACGCGGGTCGGATTGAGGTCCTCTACCGCCACCTCCACACCAATCGTATGCGTCTGACCTTGGTACAACATATCAAAGGAGAGGACCTCCGAGACACGATCAAACATGACGCCTGCGGTATCGAGTCGTGCTTGACAAGTGACGCGAAGCGCGGACACCTGCTCGCGCAAAGCATCGAAATCAAGATCGCTCACGCTGCGGTTGATGGTTTGAACGGCATCGTGTCGCATGTCTGCGATCACACACCCTAAGGCCGATGTCACCCCTGGGTAGCGCGGTACGATACCGGTCGTAACGCCCACCTCCGACATCATGGCGCAGGCATGCAAGCCGCCGCCACCGCCGAACGGCATGTAGGCAAATTCGCGCGGGTCATGCCCTTTCTCTATCGAGACCAAGCGCATCGCGCCAGCCATCTTCGCGTTTGCCACCACCAAGATCGCCTCGGCCGCGGCCAACACATCAATACCCAGAGGGTCTGCAACATGGACGCGTATCGCCTCTTTGGCTTGCTCGATATCCAATGAAGCCAGTAACCCACCCCCGAGTGGTCGGTCTGCGGCGATGCGACCGAGGACCACGTTGGCATCGGTAACCGTGGGCCGTGTATTCCCTTTTCCATAGCAAGCAGGACCCGGAACGCTACCCGCCGACTCAGGCCCTACCTGCAGCATGCCGCCTGCATCGACACTGGCAATCGAGCCACCGCCGGCGCCAATGGTTTCGATTTGGATCATTGGCGACCGAACGACCAAGCCGAAATCAATGCTGGTTTGCGCCGCAACCGCAGGTTGACCACCCGCGATTAAAGAAACGTCAAACGAGGTACCGCCGATATCCCCCGTGATAACGTTGGGATACCCTGCCGCCTGTGCAATTGCAGCACACGCAGTCACACCTGCCGCTGGCCCCGATAGCGCTGTCTTCACCGGCAGGTCAGTCGCCGTTTGGTGTGACATCACACCCCCGCTACTCTGGACAATTAGAAACTCACCTTTAAAACCATGGGCGTTCAAGTCGGCATGCAGCCGATTCAGATAACGACCGACAACCGGTTGCAGAGCGGCATTAAGCGCCGCCGTTGACGCGCGTTCAAATTCTCGAATTTCAGGCAAAACCTCGGCGGCAGACGTGACGTAATCGTTTGGCCAAATCGAACGCACCAGCTCAACCGCTCTGGCCTCGTTGACGGGATTCGCGTAGGCGTTAACGAAGAAAATACAAACCGCCTCACAACCGGCGTCCAAAAGG
>JBMTSM010000298.1:0-2208 GCA_049448275.1 Burkholderiaceae bacterium | reverse complement strand
TGGTATTCAGTTTCCGCTTTACACGGACGTAGCCGCTAAAGGTGGCTTGGCGTCGATCTCAGAGTGGTCCTTCCGCAACGTGCCAAACGAAGCGAACATGTACAAATCCCTGTTCGAGTGGATCAAAGTGGCACGCCCCGAATTGAAAACATTCTGGGGTGGTGTTGAAAAGGATTTTGCACACAGCAACTTCACCTACAAAGTCATCGAGAAAAATGCGGCAGCGAACAACTTGCAGGTGCTTGGCGCCAGCGAATGGCTGCTTAATGACATCAACTTCTCGAACCAAGTGCGCGAAATGAAGCGCGCAAAGGCAGATGTGGTGGCGATCTCCGCTCACCCCTTCACAACCTGCGGTGTGTTGAAGGAAATGGCCCGACAAAACGTCCGTCCAAAGATGATCATCGGATTGACCTCTTCGTCCAGCATGGAAACACTGACTGGATGCGGCGCGCAGGCACAGGGTTTAACGATCCCAACCGCCTTTGCACCCGTCACTGATGCGGCAAAGGAAGCGGCCGCAGCGATTCAGAAGATCAACCCTAAATACAACATGGATCTTCACAATGCGGCCGCTTATGAAAATATCTTCACGCTGAAAGCATTGATCGAGAAGCAAAAGATCATGGGCCGTCCCGATACCTTGACCGAGGATCGCGAAAAGATGCGTCAAGGCCTTGCCGCTATGCAACAAACCGAGGGGCTCTTGGGCAAAGTGGGTCGCACCAACGACCGCGAGGCCGTGAAGCCCTTCTTATTTGTGCAAGCCAAAGGGAATGACTGGGCCGTGCTCCACACGCCAGCTCAATAAATGACGCGCAACCGAGGAGCTCACACGTGACTGCCACAGATTGGCTTGACCTCACGCAGTCATGGATTGACGGCGTGATGTTCGGCACCACTTACGCACTAATTGGAATTGGTTTCACCCTGATTTTTGGGGTGATGCACAAAATTAACCTGGCCTACGCAGCCGCATCGATTGGTGCAGCGTACCTAAGCCTGTTAGTAATCGAATTAGTGCCAACACCACTGGTTTATCTGTTTTCAGCTTTCGCTGGTGGACTCCTCGGTGCGCTGATTTACTTTGTCTGTTTCCGCTTCATCCCAATTAAAAGTCCGTTGGCAACGCTGATGTCGACAGTTGGGATGTTGCTGGTCATTGAAGAATTAATGTCCCATCTGACGCAAGGTATGCCGCAAAACTACCCGGCTATGTTGACGGATATTGGGCTTGAAATTGGTGATCTGTATATCCGCGGCGATTTGATGTTCGTTTTTGCGTTGGGCGCGATCGCTATGGTCTTACTCAACCTGTTACTCAAACGAACGCGCCTGGGGCTCGCGACGCGAGCAGTCGCCCAACAACCTGTTGCGGCGCAACTGTGCGGCATGGGTATCGACAAGACGAATGCATCAACATTCATCATTGCGGGTTTCTTGGGTGGTACTGCTGGCGCCATGGTAGGTGCTGCGATTGGCGTTTTGTCGCCGCTTGTGGCGATGCCCATCACTGTCAAGGGATTGGTTGTAACGGTCATCGGCGGCCTTGGCAGTATTCCGGGGGCCATCATCGCTGGCCTGTTGGTGGGTGGCTTCGAAAACATCTTCCAATATTGGCGCGGTGTCACCGAGCGTGACATCTATGTGATGTTGCTGCTGTTTGTATTCCTCGTATTTCGCCCGAACGGGCTGTTCGCACCACCCGGTGGTCGCGATTAAGGCGGTGAGACTGAAATGGATTTTTACTTTGGCTTAGCGCAAGTGATCGGTATTCACACCCTCTTGGGCTTCTCAGCGTGGTGTGTTTTACAAACCGGTCAGGTCAGCATGCTGCAAGGCGGTTTCTTCGCGATCGGCGCATACAGCGCCGGTATGTTAACCGCCATGTGGCAGTGGCCGATACTGCCCGCATTGCTTGTTGGTGGCCTGTTAGCTGGCATTGTTGCTGTGATCGTTGGCTTCCCTGCTCTACGCGTAAAGGGTTTAATGCTCGTGGTCGCGACGATGGCGTTCGCTGAGGTCGTTCGATTGGGCTTCTTCAACCTCACTTGGCAGGTATCGAGCCCTGACGGAATGATTGGACCCGACGGTAGTTTGGGATTCGGCGGGATTCGATACTTCCCCAGTAATGGCTGGTCGACCCTCGAAGTTTGCGTGTTCATCTGGATATTGGTGGCGCTCGTCTTTCTCGTATTAGGTTGGCTT
>JBMTSM010000297.1:0-2218 GCA_049448275.1 Burkholderiaceae bacterium | reverse complement strand
CCGATATTCACATGGCCGCTGCCGTTACGGAAATTAATTAAGCGCATGGGTAACTCCTATCAGGTTATTGTTGGGCCAATCGGGCCGCAGTTTCGTGGTTAGCAATGAAAAAATCAGGCACCGCGGGTCCCCAAAGATTTAAGGAATCCTCAGGCGGGTAGTCAGCAGCAGGCCACTCTGTTGCCGCGTCGATGAAATCGATGTCGTACGAGAATTCGGCAAAACTACCCCATGGGTCCCGAGCATAGTAGAAGTAATTGGAGCCTATCACGTGGCGGCCAACACCCCACCCCTCGGTGTAGCCTGCGGCGCGCATTTGCTCCATACCAAGCCCCACATCATCGAAGTGGTGCACCGTCCAACTGGTGTGGTGCAGACCGGGGCCATCTGATTTGGCAAACGCCAGCAAGTGGTGATCACTGGTGTGTGCGCCGTGCGTGAAGGCAATGCCGTCACCCGAGCGATCTGATAGACGCAGCCCCAAAACACCGCAATAAAAATTCAACGAGCGGTCAACGTCAGAAGTAAATAGCAGAATATGAGACAAGCGAGATGGTCGCACGGTTTGCATCTCGCATCGCATAGGACCAATCGGCACACCGATGGGATTGTCTTTGAAGCGGAATCCATGCCCCTCGGCACGCGCGTTGGGCGTGACTTTCGGGGCGACCCGCACCTGCACGTGCACGCCTTCTGGGTCCTGCAGCCAAAATCCCTCCGCGTCACCCAGCGGGTGAGGATCAATCGGCGCGTAGCCCTCGCTAACGACTTTTGCCTTGAAGGCGTCATAGTCCTCAGCGTACACGCCGAGCGTCAGGTAGGCCAACTGCTTGGGCTTTCCACTTTCGTAGACACAGCCCCAGCAATGGTCATGCCCAAAGGTGTAGAGATCCAAGCGATCATCATCGCGGCGCACGTCTAACCCAAACGCCGTGTAAAAATGCGCGGCCTCATCAAGATTGGGAACGGTGAATACAAACTTCACCACTGAATGCGCAGCCAGCGCGCCTGTGCGTTTTGGATCAGCCATGGCATGTGCTCCTTTAAATCTTGCCCAGCGCCTTCAAGATTCGTTCGGGTGTCATAGGTTGCTCGACCACGCGTTCACCGAGCCCCTCAAGGGCATCGTTCACCGCGTTCATAACCGCACCCGGCGCGCCCGCGGTACCAGCCTCACCAGCGCCTTTCGCGCCCAACTCTGACGTTTTGGTCGGTGTGCTGACGTGTCCAATTTCAATGTCTGGCATTTCATAGGCCATCGGCACCAAGTAATCTGCCATTGATCCGTTCAGCATCTGGCCCTCAGGGCTGTAAAGACACTCTTCCAGCAGCGCGCCACCTAACCCCTGCACCACGCCGCCTCGCAACTGCTCGTCGACTAGCATGGGGTTGAGCACGGTGCCACAATCCTCGACGCACCAGTGTTTCAGCAACTTGATGAAGCCGGTCTCCGTATCCACTTCCACATAAGACGCCTGAATGCCGTTGGTAAACGTGAAGCCAAATTCACGCGGCGTGTAATGTCGCGTGACTGTGAGTTCGGATTGGAAGTCCATCGGTAAGGTGTCAGGTCGGAAATAAGCGACTCGGCCCACTTCCGCAAGCGGCATTTGCTCGACTCTTGTTAGCCGATCCACCACGGCGTTATCGACCACGTCGAGGGTTGCCGGGTCCACTGAAAGCACGGCGCCAGCGACCGCCAGAATATTGGTTTTGAGCGCTTTACCAGCCTGCAAAACCGCTTCACCGCCAATACCCGCCCCCCGGGACGCCCAGGTGCCACCGCCATAAGGTGTGACAGCCGTATCACCCGTTATGACACGCACCTTATCCAAGGAGACACCAACCATAGACGCAGCAATTTGCGCGAATACCGCCTCTGTGCCCTGCCCTTGCTCAGTCACACTGACAAGTACGTTCAGCATGCCACTCGGGTCCAGGCGCAAAGTTGCACCATCTTGTGCAGAGATGCGAGCCCCTCCCACGCCGTAGAAAGCGGGTGACGGGTTGGTCACTTCAATCATGGCGGCCAAGCCAATGCCCCGATAAATGCCTTTTTCACGCAGCGCCTTTTGCTCAGCGCGCAAGCCGTCGTAGTTCATCATCTGCAAAAGCTTGTCTAAACACTGATGGTGACTCAGCTTCTCAAACTTCAGGCCTGATGGGAAGGTATAGGGATAAGCGTCATCGGCAATCAGATTGCGACGGCGGAACGCGG
>JBMTSM010000296.1:0-2255 GCA_049448275.1 Burkholderiaceae bacterium | reverse complement strand
GATCAGCGGTCGTGCTTCCAGCGGCAGGGCTTCGTTAATAGGCAGTGGTGTGAGGTCATGGCTGTCACGGTTGCGAATTAGACGCGACCAGCGCCCTAGGGGCGATAGACTTCGCTTCACGATGAGAATAAGCAAGACGGCGGTGAAGACCAACAAGATGCTGTCGCGCAATAAGGTACGCCATATGAACTGCTCAAGATAGGCTTGGCGCGGCGCCAAATCCTCTGCTACCAAGAGGTCCACGCTGATAGCCGGCGATTGTGCGGTTGCGGCTACTAATTCGCGTCGGAGCGCAGCGATGCGCAAGTTTTGATCAAAGTACTCGCCCTCTGCCAGTAAGACTTCGTCATTTTTGGGCGCAGAAGGCCAAGGAAAGGTCAGGTCGGTAAAGCCCGCTTCCAATAATCCGTCACTGGTCACGACGCGGAAAAAAACGGTACCTCGCGCGTTGCTCTGAACGTAGCTGAGTAGCTGAAACGGTTTTTCAACCGAAAATCCATTGGCATCTAATCGCGTTGCCAAACTCAAGGCTCGGACTGCGCTTTGCAGACCCCGGTCATAGGCTTCATCTATGGTCTGTTGGGCCAGTCGATAGGACAGTGAAAACTCCACCACTGTAATGAGGACGAGCGAAGGAAGTAACCACACCAATAAGCGTCGGCTCAGTGAGTGTTTAGCCCAGACACTTTGAAAAATGCCTTTCATCATGTCGGTATTGAATCTAGGTATAGACCGACCCCGCGGACACTGTGGACCTGAGCTCGCAAGGGCGACAGTTTCTTTCTCAGACGATAGACCACAACATCAATGGCGTCGACGCACAGCGCGTCCCCGTCATCGGCAAAGACGCGCTCAAATAGGGCTTGACGTGACAGCGGTTCGCCCTGGGCCTGCAGTAATGCCAAAAGCGCGGCGTGCTCGCGTGGGCTCAAATTCAACCCCTCGTTCTCGCAGAAGAAAATACGTTTTGTGGCATTAAACCGAATGCCTGCCCAATTTAAATCTGTGCCTGTTTTACCGAGTCGCCGCCGGAGTAGCGCGAATAATCGAGCCTCAAGCTCATTCACGTCAAAGGGTTTGCTGAGGTAGTCGTCAGCGCCGGCATCAAGCGCAGCGATCTTGTCGATGCTCTGATCGCGCGCCGACAAAATTAATACGGGCAGATCTTGTCGATCAATGAATTTTTGGCCGTTTCGCAGCGCCTCTAAAACGCCACGCCCACCCAAATAAGGTAGCCCCAAGTCAAGGACCATTGCGTCATATCGGGTGGTGGCAAGTTGTGACAGCGCCATTTGCCCATCAGCAACCCAGTCCACTCGATGACCTTTGGCAACCAATACACCCGACAAACTCTCGGCGAGCGTTTTCTCGTCTTCAACCAAAAGTAAAAACACGCAGCCCTCCTGCTAGGCATCGTCAGGCAGGGTTGCGTGTTGAGCGAACTGATCAGTTGGCTTTGTAACGCAAGTAACGCCCTACCAAGATGGGTAATACAAAGCCAATGATAGCCGCGCACCACAAACCGATGGCCAGTGGAGAGGCTACCAATGCACTGATCTCACCGTCTGAGATGGTCATGGCGCGACGCAGGTTTTTCTCCATTTGCGCGCCCAGTAGCAATCCCAAAATCACCGGTACCAGCGGCACCTCCAGCTTTCGAAGCGCCCAGCCTAACACCCCAAAGCCAATCATGACCATGAGGTCAAACGTTGAGCCTGAGATACCGTAAATACCCACAAAGGAGATCATTGCGACACCTGGCATCAGGTATTTGGCGGGAATGGTCAACAGGCGCACGAACAGTCCCACCATTGGGATGTTCATGGCGAGCAACATAGCGTTACCGATAAACAGCGCGGCCACCAGGCCCCAAACCACATCGGGGTTTTTGGTGAATAAGAGGGGGCCTGGCGTGATGTCTAAGGTCAACAGCATCGCCAACAACACCGCCGTGGTTCCTGAGCCTGGCACACCTAACGCCAACATAGGTACCAATGCACCGCCGGCGGCGGCATTGTTTCCTGCCTCAGGTGCGGCAACGCCGCGCGGGTCCCCTTTGCCGAACGTATCGTCTTTATTGGACACTTTCTTCTCGAGGGAGTATGCGATGAATGAGCCCAATGACGCGCCAGCGCCGGGCAGCACACCAGCGATGAATCCCAGGAGTGTGCCGCGGCCCATCGCGCCGCTGGTTTGCTTGAGCATTGACCATGGCGGCGTGATGCGTCCCAGTTTCACGGTCTTGGCACCATCGG
>JBMTSM010000295.1:0-2274 GCA_049448275.1 Burkholderiaceae bacterium | reverse complement strand
CCGAATGTGCGTTTGATACTCATTGAATGTTCTCCAGATATGTTTGCTTGTAGATTCCAACCGGTCAGTTGAGGGATACAGCCTTAAAACGGGTGTTACGGTCCGGCTGGACCGAAAACGGGGCCTATCTCTTGGCTGTTTTGAATTAAACACGAAAATTCGACTAAATAAACCTAGTAGTTTTACTAATACCGAAAAGGGTCTTTTTCGGGCATCCTCACCAGCCATTGAGAACTAAATTCAAGGAAGTACGTCCATGTCTGAGCAAGCACCTGTGATTGCCGTCCAAGGCCTCACCAAGCATTACGGTGGCGTCAAAGCGCTGACTGATGCGGAATTTCGCCTAAACCCAGGTGAGCATGTCGCCATAGTGGGTGACAACGGCGCGGGTAAAAGTACATTTGTCCGCCTGATTACAGGCGTCGAGCAGCCCTCCCGCGGCGATATCCTGATGGACGGCCAGCCCGTTGCATTTGACTCGCCCCTCGATGCCCGGGAGCAGGGGGTCGAGACCGTCTTTCAAAACCTGGCGCTCGCCGAAGATTTGGATGTGCCCGCCAACATCTTCATGGGGCGAGAGATCACGCGCCTGAATCTGGGTCCACTGTCCATACTCAACCACCGCGCCATGCGCGCGCAATCTGTCGAGATGCTGAGCACCACGGGCGTGAAAATTCAAGATTTAAGTGAACCCATGCGCGGTATGTCAGGTGGTCAGCGTCAGTGCGTCGCCATTGCGCGCGCGGCCGGATTTGCGAAAAAGTTGATCATCCTTGACGAACCCACGGCAGCGCTGGGCGTTCAAGAAACGGCGCGTGTGGAGGAAATCATCCGCGGTTTGAAGGTAAGGGGCGTACCGCTGATCATCATCAGCCATAATCTGCGCCAAGTGTTTGACCTGGTTGATCGCATTTACGTGTTTCGTCAGGGACGCATCATTTGCAGCCGCTTAAAGTCAGAGACCACACCCGAGGAAATCGTCGGCCTCATCACCGGTGCCATTGATCCGGCGTCATTGCCGCAAGCGGAAGCCACAACATGCTAAAAGGCATTGATCCTGTTCTCACCCCTGACCTGTTGCGCGCTTTGGCCGCAATGGGGCATAACGAGTGGGTCGCCCTGGTTGACAGCAATTTCACGGGCGAGCGACTGGCAAAAAATTGCACCTATATCCGCTTGTCAGGCGTCGACTTGGTGCGTGCCACACAAGCTGTTTTATCGGTATTGCCTTTAGCCGATGACGTTCCGGCGCCGGTTGGGTACATGCACCACTGTGGTCAAGAGCCGCAATTCCAAACACCCGTTCAAAAGGCAGCGATCGCTGTCGCTTTAACGCATGGCCTCGCAAAAGAGGAACCGCCCCACACAGTCGCTACAGCACCCAATCTAGCCATAGCCGGCCGGCCCGCTGGCGGGACACGGGCACAGGCGATTGAGCGATTTGCTTTCTACCAACAAATGCCCGCGGTGTCGGTGATGATTCAGACTGGCGAAATGTCTCCCTATGGTAACGTTTTGCTCTGTAAGGGGCTGGTAAAAGCCGAATGAACGTTCACTGATGACCCCACCGAAAATAGCTGTCGATCAGCGCGCAGTCCGCGGCTCGAACCACACGGGCATGCGGCAGTTCAATGAGCGGATCGTTTTGCAAGCGATTCGCCTCCATGGGCAAATCCCCAAAGCAGATCTCGCGCGTGCCACTCAACTGTCGACACAGACAGTGGCCATCATTGTCAACCGCTTGATGGAGGATGGCCTGCTAATCAAGCAAGCTGCGATTCGTGGGCGCATTGGTCAGCCGTCAATCCCACTGTCACTCAACCCCAATGGGGCGTTCGGCGTGGGCTTGCAGGTGGGACGTCGGAGCTTGGAGGTCCTGGTTACTAACTTCGCCGGTGTGCCCATTTGGACGAAGGAGACCCGTTACGACTACCCGGATCCATCCGTCCTCACGGGGCAAATTGAGGCCAGCCTTAACGCCGCTCAGCAGTTTTTAGGTGATCGCTGGACAGCCGTCGTGGGTATTGGGATTGCCGCGCCGCTCTCGATGCACCAATGGGTTGACATCATGGGGAGTCACGCCAGCGAGGGACTGTCGCGTTGGGTTGATTACGACTTAAAAGCGGCAGTGGCACAGCTCACAGACTTGCCAGTGGCATTTGCGAAAGACACCATGGCGGCGTGTCTTGCTGAGCTGTACGAGGGACATGGTCGAACGACACGCAGTTTCTTGTACGTCTTTGTTGGCACCTTTGTCGGTGGCGGATTGGTACT
>JBMTSM010000294.1:0-2275 GCA_049448275.1 Burkholderiaceae bacterium | reverse complement strand
ATGACGGGTGGCAAGTTCCAGATCTCCGTCCACGCCGGTGGCGAGTTGATGCCTGCTTTCGGTGTGGTCGACGGCGTGCAACAAGGTACGGTTGAAGTTGCACACACCGCGCCTTACTACTTCTTCGGCAAGGACCCCGCGTTCGCGTTGGGTTGTGCGATTCCGTTTGGTATGAACAGCCGTCAGCGTAATGCTTGGATGTTCCATGGCAACGGCGGTAAGTTGATGCGAGAGTTTTACGATGCCTACAACATCGTCAATTTCCCTGCTGGTAACACTGGTGCTCAGATGGGCGGCTGGTACCGCAAGGAAATCAAGAGCATGGCCGATGTCAAAGGCTTGAAGATGCGTTTGGGCGGCTTTGGCGGCACCATCTTCGGTAAGATTGGCGGTCAACCCTTGAACGTGCCCGGTGGCGAGATCTACCAAGCGCTGGAAAAAGGCACCATCGACGCAGCAGAGTGGGTCGGTCCTTACGATGACCAGAAGCTCGGTTTCAACAAGGTTGCACCGTACTACTACTACCCCGGCTGGTGGGAAGGCGGTCCCGAGTTGGATGTCTTCATCAACAAGGCGGCGTTCGGTAAGCTGTCAAAAGAGTACCAAGCCATCGTTCAGGCGGCTGCGACCTACGCACTGGTCGACATGCAAGCCAAGTACGACCACCTCAACCCCAAAGCGCTCAAGGAATTGCTCGCGACGGGTACCAAGGTGCGTGCAATGCCCCGTGATGTGATGGAGACTGCTTTCAAGGCAGGTATGCAGGCCTACGAGGAACTGAACGATACCAGCCCACAATGGAAGAAGATCTACGCGGATTACCGTGGCTACCGCAAAGACCAGAACCAGTGGTTCCAACTCACGGAAAGTACTTTTGACCGCTTCATGCAGTCACAGATCAAGAATCTGTAAGTTTCGCTCCGTTGAGTGTGCACAAAACCCCGCCTTTGCGGGGTTTTGTCTTTTATTTAATTCAAAGCACTTGAAAATTTTGTCGCAAGGCGCTTGAACAAATCGATTTATGATGACGCCCAGTGAAATTGAAGCGAGCCTGCCCTTATGAAATTCCTACGTCTGCTCAGTCGACTTATTGATGAACTCAATATCTTCGTGGGTCAAGTTTCGATCTGGATGATCCTGGCCTCAACCTTAATTAGTGCGGGCAACGCCTTGGCACGCTATTCTTTTGGTATCGGTTCCAATGCGTTGTTGGAAATCCAGTGGTATCTTTTCGCGGCGGTGTTCACGCTCGGTGCCGGCTACGCTTTCTTGCGAAATGTTCATGTGCGAATCGATTTCTTAGCCGCCAAATTCAGTGCCCGTGGACGTAATTGGGTGGACGTCATTGGTATTATTGTTTTCCTATTCCCCCTGTGTTACCTGATGTTCACCTTGGCCTGGCCGGTGCTCATGCAAGCCTATAACTCGGGTGAAACCTCTTTTAACCCTGGTGGCCTGATTCGCTGGCCGCTTTACGCATTCATCGTCGTGGGGTTCTCGTTGTTGGCACTCCAGGGGCTGTCCGAGTTGATCAAGCGCATCGAGTTCTTGTATTTCGATGGTCCCGATGTTTTGGCACATAAAGAGGCAGACCCGATCGCGACTGAAGCGTAAGGGGAATCACTATGGTTGAATTTTTGCAAGTTAACTTCGTTCCTGTCCTCTTCACGGGCCTACTGGTCTTTTTGATGATGGGGTTTCCGGTCGCCTTTTCACTCGCGGCCACGGGTCTGGCATTTGGCTTTTTGGGTATGGAGTTGGGGCTCATTCCTGACGTCCTGTTCCAAGCCCTGCCACTGCGTGTTGCCGGCATCATGGGTAACGAGACCCTGTTGGCCATTCCCTTCTTTACCTTGATGGGCATCATTCTTGAGCGCAGCCGCATGGCCGAAGAGCTGCTCGAAACCGTTGCGCAGGTGTTTGGTCCGGTTCGCGGCGGCTTGGCAGTTGCCGTCATTTTGGTGGGGGCCTTGCTTGCGGCCACCACGGGCGTGGTCGCTGCTGCAGTGATTTCGATGGGCCTTATTTCACTGCCGATCATGCTGCGTTATGGCTACAACCGAACCATCGCCACAGGCACCATCACAGCGTCAGGGACATTGGCGCAAGCGCTGCCACCTTCGCTGGTGTTGATCGTGTTGGCTGACCAGTTGGGCCGTTCCGTCGGTGACATGTATCAGGGAGCGCTCATTCCTGGCTTGATGCTGATTGGCCTCTACCTGCTCTTCATCGCAGCGGTCGCCATGATTAAGCCGAAGTGGGTGCCTGCGTTGCC
>JBMTSM010000293.1:0-2295 GCA_049448275.1 Burkholderiaceae bacterium | reverse complement strand
ATTTGGCGATGGGCTTGCTGATGAGGAGCGAGATGAAGGCACCACCAAAGCCCATAATGAGCGAGAAGCCCAACAAGGCCCCCAGGTCGAGACCATTCGCCGTTAAGAAACGGTTAAATCCAAACAAGCTCGCCGTGACGCCCAAAACCACCATGATGGCGACGTTGGTGAGCACAAACAAAACGATGCGTTTCATGTCTTCTATCCTCCGCTGACCGCCACCGCGACACCGCCGTGACTTTGATCGAATGGGTCAGCCGTGTGAATGATATGGGGTGTCTGACGCCGGATTTCAAGCCACCGGCATTTGGCTCACGCGGTGTGGGGCTTTTTGCCCCTCACGCAAGGGGCGGAACACCCCTGCATCGCTGTAAAAACGGGCATCGTTATTGGCGGCATCCCATCCTGGAATCCCCATCACTGGCAGCGGTGTAAATGGCTTACCCGCCAAGGCAACGTCCGCCCGTAACGCGTCCGCCCAAAGCGCATCCAAGGTGTGCATCGGCAGATCTTTGTGCGCGGCGGCTTGGAACGCTGGGGTGGGCAACCACAGGTGCGCCGTTAAGCTCTTACGCGGAAAAAGCAACAACTGCTCTAACAAGGCGTGCCCAAAGACCCACAGCCTCGCCTGCGTCCAAAGCGGGCGCAGGGTCACCAGGGCCTCAATCCACGACCGGTTCACCAAGGCATCCCAAATCGGACGGGGCGCCACTAGGAGCGCACCGTTCTCATCAAGCAACGTAAGGGCATCGCGGAATGGACCCCGGGTTTTTTGGACGCCGTTTTGAGCGATGTCCCGCGCCTGCAGCGCGTTGAGGGCGCTTTTAGTTGCTGGCCAATGCGCCCACATCAACCCATTAAAAAAATCATGTGCGCCGCAGCGGGTTGGTACTTGTTTGGTTTGGTAGATAAAGGCTTCGTAGGCCTCACCATCTGGCAAACGCGACTGCGGAACAAATCGAACAGGGCAAGGCGTCTCCATTGGCGCCGATTGAGGAGCGGCTTGGATGGCGTCGTTCAAACTCTGCCAAACCACCTCGCCGCGCAAGACGCCAGCTGCCGCAACTTGACCAACCGCCGCGTAAGGAGCCCACCAATGCGAGGCGACCTCAAGCGTCGCCAAGCGATCGGGCCAGGACATTACCCAACCAATCCCTTGAACCGCCACGCCAACGGCTCACCGCCCGCCAGCGGCTTGATGGTGGCATCACCGAAGGGCAGAGATTCGGGTGGTGTCCACGTCTCTTTGGCAAGGGTGATTTTCTGCGGGTTACGCGGCAGACCGTAAAAGTCTGCGCCGTAAAAGCTGGCGAATCCGTCTATTTTATCAAGCGCATTGACGGCGTCATAGGGTTGTGCGTTCATCTCGATGGCGCGGTGCGCGGTGTAACAGCCCGCGCACCCAGTGGCATGCTCTTTGAGGTGTGCTGGATGCGGCGCGCTGTCGGTACCGAGGAAGAAACGCGAGCTGCCGCTGGTCGCGGCTTTGACCAAGGCTTGACGGTGCTGCTCCCGTTTCAAAACCGGCAAGCAATAGTAGTGGGGCCGGATACCACCGGTAAAAATTGCGTTGCGGTTGTAAAGCAAATGGTGCGCTGTGATGGTCGCCGCGGTATGGGCATCTGCGCTCTCGACGTACTGTGCCGCCTCTTGGGTGGTGATGTGCTCAAACACAATCTTGAGCCCGGGAAAATCACGGCGCAACGGAATCAGGTGCCGATCAATGAATACCGCCTCGCGGTCAAATAAATCAATATCAGCGCTCGTGACCTCACCATGCACCAGTAGCAACATGCCACACTTTTGCATGGCCTCAAGTGCGGGATATATGCACTTGAGATCGGTCACGCCCATGTCACTGTTGGTGGTCGCACCGGCAGGGTAGAGCTTGGCCGCGACGACGCCGCCTGCCTTTGCAGCCTCAACGGTTGCAGGTGTGATCCGATCGGTTAGGTACAGCGTCATGAGCGGCTCAAACGCCACACCGGTCGGCACCGCAGCGGCAATGCGATCACGGTAGGCCATGGCCGACGCCAAATCGGTCACAGGCGGCTTGAGGTTGGGCATGATGATGGCGCGTGCAAACTGTGCCGCCGTATGCGGCACGACATCGTGCAAGACTGCGCCGTCGCGTACGTGCAGGTGCCAGTCATCGGGCTGGGTCAGGGTCAGCGTTTGGGTCATGGTGATATCCAGTAGGCGCGCTTAAGCGCTGGGTGATTCTTCCTGTTGTAACGCCCACATCTGGGCGTAGGTGCCGCCGGCGGCGAGTAAGTCGGTGTGACGTCCGCGCTC
>JBMTSM010000292.1:0-2296 GCA_049448275.1 Burkholderiaceae bacterium | reverse complement strand
GGTGATGAAAATCGCTTCACAGCCGATATGGGCACCTTGTTTTTGGATCGCATTAGCGCACAAGCCAGCGCCGCCTTGAGTCGGCTACTGCCCTGAGTGACCTAGCCCCAATGACTGCGCTCGCACTTGACCCAGTCATCCAACGGTACCTGGATCATGTGCGCTTCGAAAAGCGACTGAGCGAGCGAACCCAAACCCTATACCGCGCCGACCTGTGCGACTTGCAAATTCGCGCGCAGGCGGCTGACGTCACGCTGCTTGCCGTGCAGCCAGCGCACGTCCGCCGCTGGGTGGGGGCACTCAACAGCGCAGGGCGTAACGGTCGTGGCATTGCCCGTGTGTTGTCCAGCTGGCGGGGCTTTTACAAGTGGCTGGGGCAACAAGGTGCGGTCACTGCCAATCCCGTGATTGACGTGCGGGCGCCCAAAGCGGCTAAGCCGCTTCCCAAGGCTCTGGCGGTGGATTCGGCGATTCAGTTGGCGGATTACCGACCAGACGATGCCGCCGTGGACGCTTGTCTTGAAGCACGGGATCGCGCTTTGGTCGAATTGCTTTATGGGTGCGGCCTGCGGTTATCGGAGACTCTCGGGTTGGACACCACACCAAGTAAACAGGCCCGGGGCTGGGTGGATCTTGAGGCCGGTGAGGTACACGTGTTGGGTAAAGGCGCCAAGTGGCGCAGCGTACCGGTCGGCGAGGTCGCCTTGCAAGCCCTGCAGGCTTGGCTGGCGGCTCGTGTTGGCTGGTTGAAGGCTGTCGACCCATCGGTCACCGCGATTTTTGTGAACCGACAGGGGGGGCGACTGACCCCTCAGCATACGCGGGTGCGTTTGAAGCAGCGTGGGGTGTTGGCAGGTGTTTCAACGCCCGTACACCCGCATATGTTGCGCCACTCTTTCGCCAGTCATTTATTACAGTCCAGTGGCGATTTACGAGCCGTGCAAGAATTACTCGGCCACGCGAGCATCAGCACGACACAAATTTATACGCGTCTTGATTTTCAGCACTTGGCGCGCATCTATGATCAGGCTCACCCAAAGGCGAAAAAATCATCCTGATCGCTGTGGCCGTTATTGGGTATTTTCTTATTTTTGTTCCTTAGGAGTCGCATATGACACGCTGGTTGAGTTCGATGGGTTTTGCATTGGCTATCTTGGTCGGGGCCACTGCCCACGCTGCTGAGCCGATTAAGGTGGTTTACCACCTCAGTGATGGTGTTGAGCAGGCTGCACGCGCGATGCAAAACATCCGCAATCACCTCAACGCGGACCCAACTGCAAAGATCGCTGTGGTGGGGCATGGCAAAGGGATCGATTTCATGTTGGCCGATGCGAAGACCCCGAATGGCGGTGAGTTCGCCGCATTGATTTCTGGGCTTGCCGCGCAAAATGTCACGTTTTCTGCCTGCAACAACACCCTGGTAGGTCGGAAAATTGACCCTTCTCAACTCTTGCTCGAGACGCAGGTTGTGCCGTCGGGTGTCGCGGAAGTCGCTCGCCTCCAGGCACGGGAAGGCTACGTTTACTTGCGCCCCTGACCGACGCGCTGAATCGGGCGACAGTGGGATGAATTAAACTGTCGCCCTCGCTTTATTCGTTTACGCATCCTCTACACGGGAAATTTATCGCATGGCTCTCATACCCGCCACCATTTTGACCGGCTTCCTTGGCTCAGGTAAAACCACGCTGCTAAAGCGCGTGTTGGGTGAGGCACATGGCCAAAAAATTGCCGTGATTGAAAACGAATTTGGCGAAGAGAACATCGACAACGAAATTCTGGTCAGTGATGTGACGGAGAACATCATCCAGATGAGTAACGGTTGCGTGTGTTGCACCATTCGTGAGGATTTGCGCACGACTCTGCAAGATCTGGCTGAGCGTCGCCGCAAAGGAGAGATCAGCTTTGACCGTGTGGTCATTGAAACCACGGGGCTGGCCGACCCCGGACCGGTTGCGCAGACGTTTTTCATGGACGACGAAGTCGCCGAGCAGTACCTGCTCGACGCCGTCTTGACGCTCGTCGATGCCAAACACGCGGCAGACCAGTTCAACGACCGTCAAGAGGCGCGCCGTCAGGTTGGTTTTGCAGATCAAATTTTCATTACCAAGGCAGATTTGGTCAGCGAGGGTGCCCTTGATGCGTTGACACATCGGCTTAAGCACATGAACCCGCGGGCGCCGATTCGTGCGGTCAATTTTGGTGAGGTGCCGATCAAGTCGGTGTTCGATTTGCGGGGTTTCAATCTGAACGCAACGCTCGACATTGACCCCGAATTCTTGTCAGGAACGGGCCACGG
>JBMTSM010000291.1:0-2322 GCA_049448275.1 Burkholderiaceae bacterium | reverse complement strand
GCCATCAAGAAAAACAAAGTGCTCCATACCGGACCAAACAAAAAATCTGGCGGTTTGAACCACGGCTGCTGCAGACCGTAGTACCAGTCATCCAATATGGTCAGACTACCGCCAATGCTAGCGGTGCCGAACGACAAAACCAATGCGACGAGCCAGTGAATCCGGGGGTGGTTTGCTGTAGTAGTCATGCAGTGGGGCGCTCTGGGATGGGGAAGCCGCTGGTGCGGTTTTGTCTATTTTATCGTCCCCATAAAAAGCTGGGTCTAGACGGCCAAAGGGCCTCTGGTGACTAGCGCGAGATCGATCATGATCTCTTGCAACTTAGGTGACAGCATATTTTTACAATCAGTGAAACCCTCCGGATCAGTTAGAAAGTGTCGCAAAAATTACCTGGGCCATACATGAACGTTAAATTGGGACACGCCTCCAGTGACATCAATACGGTCGACTTGCTGCTGATCTTGTTGGTGACGGTATCTTGGGGCTTGAACTACCCGATCATGAAGTTCGTGGTGACTGATTTCCCGCCACTTACATTTCGAGCATTCACGTTCACCATCGGCTTTGTGTTGTTAGGTGCTTATGCGTTGTATCAAGGGGACTCGCTGCGCGTACCCTCTGGTGAGCGGCTTTTAGCTCTGCAACTCGGTATCCCCAACATGGTCCTGTGGCATGTGGGCCTCATTTATGGGGTGTTGCTTTTGAATTCGGGCCGCGCTGCAATCGTTGGATATACGATGCCGGTCTGGGCGCTCATTGCGAGTGTCATCTTCTTCAAGAATACGCTGACGACTCGCGGTATCTGGGGTGTGATCTGCTCTTTACTTGCGACCCTTTTATTGGCGCGTGACGAAATGGCGAGTTTTGCGGGGCAACCCATCGGGCTCGTGGCAACCCTTGGGGCTGCCATGGCCTGGGGGGTCGGCAATGCGATGATGAAGAATTGCAAAATCAGCATATCAAGCACCGCGTTGACGTTTTGGATGTTGTTGCTGGCGGCTGTTTGCTTTACCGTTTTGGCTACCCTGTTCGAGCGTGAGCGCTGGTCCTGGCCTAATTGGTCTCAGTTCGCGGCAATTTTTTACGCAGGCGCCGTGACGTTTGCTATTTGTTACGTGGCTTGGTTCAAGGTGGCGCGGAAGCTAACGCCGGTCACCAGCGGTCTGTCAATCATGTTGGTGCCCATGGTCGGACTGATGGGCGGCGCTTGGTTTTTGAATGAAACGGTGGGCTGGGCCGACATCGCGGCGTTGGCGCTGATATTGGTCGCGATTGCCATCGTTTTGTTACCCGCGCGTCGGCGCCAAGCGGTATGACGCGGCAGGTTGATGTGCTCATCGCCGGCGGCGGGCCCTGTGGCTTGGTGCTTGCCATTGAACTGGGGCGACGTGGTGTTCGTGTGCTGTTGGTGAACGACCAGCTTGAAACCGCATTCAATCCACAAGCTAATGCCACCCAAGCCCGCACCATGGAGCACTTCAGACGGTTGGGGTTTGCAGATGAGATCCGCGCTTTGGGATTGCCCCCCGATTACCCGACCGACATCGCCTATTGCACGCGCTACATCGGCTTTGAATTGGCACGCTTCAAACTGCCATCAGCGAAGGATGCCAAGAAAGTAGTGACCCAACTCAACGGCGCTTGGAGTGCGGCGGAGCTTCCGCATCGCGTGTCCCAAAAGTTTGTCGAGAAGTGCCTATATCAGAAGGCGAGCGAACTACCTTCTGTCGAGTTGCGCTATGGAGCCCGTCTACGGCATTTTGAGGATGTAGGTGACCATGTGACCGCAACCATTGAGAATTTGCAGTCGGGCGGCATAGAAGCAGTAAGCGCGGTCTATTTGGTCGGGGCCGATGGACCCCGAAGCATGGTTCGGCAGCAAATGGGTTGGCGCTATGAGGGGGAGGGGGGCATACCGCGCGACTTCATGGGCGGACGCATGTACGCGATCTATCTGCGCGCCCCTACGTTTTACGAACGGTGCCCACACCCGCCCGCCTGGATGAATGTGACATTCAACACGGAGCGCCGTGCGTTCATGGCGGCCGTTGACGGTGTCCAGGAGTTTGCGTTTCATACGCAACTAAAGCCTGATGAGGACGAAAGTACCTTGACTGACGCCGATGCCAGGGTCCTTTTCTATGAGGCCGTCGGTGCGGAGATACCGATTGAAATATTGGCCCGAAGAGGGTGGACCGCAGGTCATTGCTTGGTTGCGTCGGTGTTCCAGCAAGGACGGGTATTTATCGCTGGCGACGCGGCGCATCTGTTTACACCCACAGGCGGACTGGGATACAACACCGCGGTTGAGGATGCAGTTAA
>JBMTSM010000290.1:0-2346 GCA_049448275.1 Burkholderiaceae bacterium | reverse complement strand
CGGATACCAGCTTTGGGCAAGGCCAAGCCGCCCAAAACTTTGTTGAGGTGTTGGGTGGTGATGCGTGGCGGGTGGGGTTGCAGAAGTGAAAATTGAAGTCGTATGACCTCCCTCGCACTGACTGGACTCTCGGCGTTTTGCCAAGGTGCCGAAAGAATTGGGCGGGTCGGCGCGGTTGTGATGGCCTTTGGCATGCCAACATCCATGACGATCACCAGTTTAGGCGCCGTCATGATGTTGGCCGGATGGCTCGCTTCGTTAAGTTTCCAAGACACACTAAGTTACACCCGAGATTCGCATGTTGCTCGCGGTATTGGCTTAATGATCATCATCGCAACCGTGGGTTGGTTTTATGCGGACGCTGAGGTGCGACATACCGTGCGTGCTTATACCTCGTACGCAAAGTATGGTTTGGTTGTCATCATGGCGTATTTACTGCGCGATGACCTTTGGTTGAAACGCACCTTCGCCGCGTTCGTGTTGGGGGTGATTTTCACCATGGCCTGCACCATACTGGCACTTTGGAGCCCCGTGCCTTGGGCTGCATCTCAAGCGTCGGGCTGGGGTAACGATTTGTCTGTGGTGAGTAACTACATTGTGCAGTCGCTGACCTTTGTTGGGTTCATTTGGTACGCCGTTGGCGTGAGTGCCGATTCGGCGTCAGAGCGAAACAAGCGAGCCGTTTATTTGCTCTTGGCGTTGGGCGCTCTTTTCTCGGTGGTTTTTCTTCTTAGGGGGCGCACAGGGCTGATGGCCATACTCCTGAGCGCTGTGGTTATTACGCTGGTTTTTGCGCCGAAGTACAAGATTCTGTTCGGCCTTTCGGTCTTGGGAGCCCTGGTGGGCATGGTTGCTTGGTCGCCCACGCTTTGGCCTTCACTGCAACAAGGCTGGGGACAATTACTTCATTTCGAGGGGCTACAAACCGCTACCAATTCCTGGGGTGCCAGGTTAAGTATGTACCTTTTGTCATGGGATTTGATCTCCCAAGCGCCACTCTTTGGGCACGGACTGGGGGATTATCGAACCTTATCCCTCGCCTTCTATGAAGATAATGCAATGCAAGGCATTTCGGCTGTGCATCCTCACAATCAATTTTTGTTTGCGTGGGTGGAGCTTGGCTTGGCTGGGATACTGGTTTGGTGTTATCTGCTTTGGGGGATTTTTCGAGACTCAAAGTCTTCTTCTATGGCACAACAAATTTTTGCAATGGGTGTACTACTTACACTCACAGCGGACAGCTTATTCCATGCGCCCGTTTGGATGGGTAATGAGCGAAACATATTCATTGTGTTGCTCGGGCTGTCCACCGCAGCAAGCTTGAACAGCCAGCAAAAGAGCCGATCGGGATATGGGCGTTAGCCTGGCAAGCCAAAAGGTGTGGCGAGAACTCAAAGTTCTCGGCGAGCGTTTGTTGTACATCCCCTTTCATGCTGTGGCCCCAGTAGCGCAGCGCATGTACGACCGGTGGTATTTTCCCCGTCTTAAACGACACACCACCACCCAATTCGAGATGGCCCAAAAGCTTGCAATTTTTTTGTGCTACACCGCCAAGGGTGTGCCGGTGCGAGCATTTGCGACAGTCGATCGATTGCGGCGCAGTGGTTTTGAGGTGCTGGTGGTTGCCAATGGTGGGTTAAGCAGCCTGGAGTTGAAACGTCTCAACGAATCGGGTGTGTCCTCATTGCGCCGTCCTAACTGGGGATACGACTTTGGCGGCTACCGAGACGGTTTAAGGCTCCTAAGCGTGCTTAACTGCTCGCCATCAGAGCTGATCTTAATGAATGATTCAATCGAATACCCTGTTTTGTCCAATGATCAATTGATTGAAGCCATGCGCAACCACGGCAGCGATTTTGTGGGTGCGGTACACGCCAAACCAGTGAATCCGAATGGCAATGAGGATTACGGCGTCATCTTTAGCTTCTTGTTGTGGGCCTCCTCAAACACCTTGCGCTCGCCTGCCTGGCAGGACTTTTGGGCGCGCTACGTGATGACGGGCAGCAAGTACGCCACTGTCCGTCGGGGAGAGAGGGCCCTTACTCGGGCCATGATGCGCGGTGGCTTGCGGTGTGGCGGGGTGTATACCCGCGATACCTTTTTGGGCGTGGTGGGCGCCCTTCCCGCCGATGAGCTCCGCGTGGCAATCGAGCATGGTGTTTATGTGGACGACGAGATTTTTTCGCGCAGAGCCAGTCAACTGCTTGCGCTACCCGTCGAGGGCGATGAATGGCGGGGTAGGGCGCTGGCTTTCATTCAAGATGTCGTGGCCAAACGTAACTTTTTGTACAGCTTTCCCTACATCACCCACGGTGCGCTTGGCGTGCCTTTTGTGAAGCGCAGTGG
>JBMTSM010000289.1:0-2355 GCA_049448275.1 Burkholderiaceae bacterium | reverse complement strand
TTCTTGTTCTCGCAAGACTCGTTGGCCTCCATGTCCATCAAGTTGTTTGAGACCAGTGAGCACTACACGCTCATGGCCATCCCGTTCTTTGTGTTGGCGGGTAACCTCATGTCGACGGGCGGCGTTGCCAAGCGGATGGTGCGATTTGCTATCGCGGCAGTCGGCCACTTGCGCGGTGGCTTGGCTATCGCGTCAGTGTTGGCGTGTATGTTGTTTGCGGCGGTGTCAGGCTCCAGCCCGGCGACGGTGGTGGCGATTGGCTCGATCGTTATCACCGGCATGCTGAAGAACGGCTACACCAAAGAGTTTGCAGCTGGCGTGATTTGCAATGCGGGTACTTTGGGGATCTTGATTCCACCATCCATCGTGATGGTGGTGTATGCCGCCGTTACGGAAGTGTCGGTGGGTCGCATGTTCATGGCTGGCGTGGTTCCCGGTATTTTGCTCGGCTTGATGTTGATGGCGGCAGTCTGGTGGCGTGCCGGTAAGTTGCAATTGACACCGCCACCCAAAGCCAGCCTACGCGAGGTTTTCACTGCCTTGGTCGACTCCTTCTGGGGGCTGGCCTTGTTGGTGATCATCATGGGCGGTATCTACGGCGGCATCTTCACGCCGACCGAGGCGGCAGCGGTGTCGGCGGTTTACGCGCTGTTCATCGCCGTGTTCATCTACAAAGACCTGACGTTTAAAGACCTGCCCAAGGTGTTTCTGGAGTCCTCCAAGACAACAGTCATGTTGATGTTCATTGTGGCCAACGCGCTGCTGTTCGCACACGTGTTGACTACAGAGCGCATCCCGCAAGCCATCGCCGAGAGCATTGTGCAAATCGGTATGGAGCCTTGGATGTTCTTGTTGGTGGTCAACGTGCTGTTGCTCATTGCGGGTAACTTCATGGAGCCGACCGGCATCATCTTGATTTTGGCGCCAATCCTGTTCCCCATTGCCACGCAATTGGGCATCGACCCTATCCACTTGGGCATCATCATGGTGGTGAACATGGAGATTGGTATGGTTACGCCGCCGGTGGGACTTAACCTTTTTGTAACCAGTGGTGTAACGGGTATGAACCTGATGCAAGTGACTCGCGCCGCGTTGCCTTGGTTGGCGGTTTTGTTGGTCTTCTTGTTAATGGTCACCTATATCCCTGAAATCTCGCTTGGTTTACCGAACTACGTGTTTGGCAAGTAAACAGAGGACGATTGGTATGCACACCCGTATGGCGTCTGATACCCAGTCGGCGCCATTCGTGCCCCAAATCACCCGCTACCAATCTTGGCTAGCGGAAAACCGAGGTTTGCACTTCGACAACTACGACGCGCTGTGGCGTTGGTCGACTACCGAGATTGAGGCGTATTGGCAGAGCATTTGGGACTACTTTGATATTCAAAGTCCCACGCCTCATCACACGGTTTTAGCCGAGAACGTCATGCCGGGTGCCCGTTGGTTTCCAGGCGCGCAACTTAACTACGCGCAACAGGCATTGCGCCACCAAGCCGAAGCCGATGCGGCGGGGTGCCCTGCGTTCATCTGTGATGATGAGCGGGGGAACCGCTGGGAGTTGAGTTGGTCGCAGTTGCAACTGCAAGTGGCGGCACTGGCCACGCACCTCAAGGCCCAAGGCGTCGCGCCGGGCGATCGTGTGGTGGCGTACCTACCCAACACCCCTGAGGCAGCCGTTGCACTTTTAGCGGTGGTCAGTATTGGTGCGGTGTGGAGTGTTTGTTCGCCGGATATGGGCGATAAGGCGGTTCTCGACCGCTTTGCACAAATCGAACCGAAGGCATTCATCGCTTGCCAAGGCGTGTACTACGCAGGGAAGACCTTAGACCGCGCAGTTGTCGCTAAAAACCTGATTCAGCATTTACCAACGTTACAGCACGTGGTGTGGGTTGATACCTTGGGTGACGGGGTCGCGCCTGTCGACCTCGGCCCACTGCCATCGCAAGCCACCTGGCCTGCAGTGATGGCGCGCATCGAGACTGAGACCGAGCCGTTAAAGGCTTTCCAGCCAGAGCCCGTGCCGTTTGATCACCCGATTTGGGTTGTCTACTCCAGTGGCACCACAGGTCTGCCCAAGCCAATTGTCCATGGGCATGGTGGCGCCCTCTTATCGACACTCGCCTTGTTGAGTATCCAAAATGATGTCGGCTGCAGTTACCACCCCAACAGCAAAGGCGAGCGTTTTCATTGGTACAGCTCGACGGGCTGGATCATGTGGAACATGCAAATTGCAGGGTTGCTGGTTGGGACCACTTGTGCGGTATTCAACGGCAGCCCTAGCGGCTCGAAAGAGCAGCCAGATTGGGGGGTGTTGTTTCGGTTTGCAGCCCGTGAGCGCTTGACCTTTTTTGGGGC
>JBMTSM010000288.1:0-2366 GCA_049448275.1 Burkholderiaceae bacterium | reverse complement strand
TCCGAGGTTGTGCGTTTGGCGAATGGTCGGCATGGCGAGGGTTTCGTCGCTATCAGCCCTGAGGCACGCAAAAAGTTTTGGTTAGATCGCAAGCGTACGGCGGCGATCAGCAAACACACCAACGCGTTCAAGATCAACGAAGACGTGGTGATTCCGCTTGAGCGCATGGGAGAGTACACCGAGGGCATCGAGCGCATCAATATTGAGCTGTCTTTGCGAAACAAGTTGGCGCTGTGCGATGCGTTGGATGCGTTTGTGCGTCAGCCGGTGTTGCCGCTGGCAAAAACCGATGACACCGCCGAGCTAACGGCTGCTGAACTGCTCGATGACCGCGTCACGCAGGCATTAGAGGTTATTGGCGATGTTCGCGCGCAGTGGCAGACTTGGTTGGATCAACTGGATACCCACTTTTCAGCACTGCAAGACCACTCCCTCAGGGCCAGCTGGAAGACGCAGTTGCAAGCGCCCTTGCGCAATATCTTTGTCGGTGACGCATTCGCGCCCATCCTGAAGGAGATCACCGCCATCCACCAGCGGGTCCTGAAGGGGCGGGTTTGGGTGGCTTTGCACATGCATGCGGGTGACGGCAATGTCCACACCAACATCCCTGTGAACAGTGATGATTACGACATGCTTCAGGCGGCTCACGGTGCAGTCGTCAGGATCATGGCGTTGGCACGTTCACTCGATGGTGTGATTTCGGGTGAGCACGGGATCGGTATCACCAAGCTCGCTTTCTTGACGGACGCCGAGTTGGCGCCTTTCGCGCAGTACAAGCAGCAGGTGGACCCCAACGGCCATTTCAACAAAGGGAAACTGCTGCGTAGCAGCGTGATGCCTGCTGGTACAACGCTTTCCGCTGATATCCATGCCGCCGATTTGACCCATGCTTACACGCCTAGTTTTGGTCTGATGGGGCACGAGTCGCTCATCATGCAACAGAGCGATATTGGTGCCATATCGAGCAGCGTAAAAGACTGCCTTCGATGCGGTAAGTGCAAGCCGGTTTGCGCGACTCATGTTCCGCGCGCCAACTTGCTGTACAGCCCGCGTAACAAGATTTTGGCGACCTCCCTTTTGGTTGAGGCATTCTTGTATGAGGAGCAGACCCGACGCGGGATCTCAATTGCCCACTGGGAAGAATTTGAAGACGTTGCAGACCACTGCACGGTTTGCCACAAATGCTTGACGCCCTGTCCCGTTGATATCGACTTTGGTGATGTCTCCATGAACATGCGCAACTTGTTGCGCAAGATGGGTAAGAAGAGTTTCAGACCCGGTAATGCGGCGGCGATGCTGATGCTCAACGCCACCAATCCGCAAACCATCAAGGTGGTGCGAACGTTGATGGTGTCGGTGGGCATGCGCGCGCAACGATGGGCAAACGATTTGCTCAAGTTAGTGGCGCGTCGCCAAACGGCTGCACCGCCTGCCACCGTCGGAACGGCGCCGATCAAAGAGCAGGTGATTCACTTCATCAACAAGAAGCTGCCAGGTGGTTTGCCGAAGCGTACAGCCCGTGCGTTGCTTGATATTGAAGATGCCAACTACGTCCCCATCATTCGCAATCCACAGGCAACCTCCAGCGATTCAGAGGCGGTGTTTTACTTCCCTGGCTGTGGCTCGGAGCGGCTATTCAGCCAAGTGGGTCTGGCAACGCAAGCCATGCTTTGGCATGCGGGTGTTCAAACGGTTTTACCGCCCGGGTATCTGTGTTGTGGCTACCCCCAACGCGGTAGCGGACAGTTCGATAAAGCCGAGAAAATCATCACCGACAACCGTGTTTTGTTCCATCGTGTAGCGAACACCCTCAATTACCTGGATATTAAGACTGTGGTGGTCAGTTGCGGTACGTGTTATGACCAGTTGCAGGGGTATGAGTTCGAGCGCATTTTCCCCGGCTGTCGAATCATTGATATTCATGAGTACCTGCTTGAAAAAGGCATCACGTTGAACGCGGGTGGCGCATACCTGTACCACGACCCTTGCCATTCACCCATGAAGTTGCAAGACCCCATGAAGACGGTCAAGGCCTTGGTGGGTGATCAAGTGATTAAAAGTGACCGCTGTTGTGGCGAGTCGGGGACGTTGGGCGTTACCCGACCTGACATTTCCACGCAGGTGCGATTCCGCAAAGAAGCGGAGCTCAAAAAGAACGAGCAACAACTCGCCACGCTGGCTGGTACGACGTCTGACGCGACCAGAAATACGAAAATTCTGACTTCATGCCCCAGCTGTTTGCAAGGTTTGAATCGATTTGGGGATGACCTGCAAAACGGTTTACTTGAGGCCGATTACATCGTCGTTGAGATGGCGAATCAAATTTTGGGTGAGAACTGGATGCCCGAATATGTTGAGAAAGCCAA
>JBMTSM010000287.1:0-2380 GCA_049448275.1 Burkholderiaceae bacterium | reverse complement strand
AGGAGGCAGTCGCGGTCGAATTTTTCCAGCGGTCCCTAACCGACCCTGAAGTTCGACACGTGCTCTGCGTGGTCGACGCGACCCGTCTGGAGAAAAGTCTGTACTTTACCTTGCAGGTCATTCGCGAATGTCAGGAGCGCGGTAAACCGGTCACGGTACTGGCGAACATGGCGGACGTCCTTGCTGTGAATGACCTAACCTTTGATCACGCTGGACTGGCGGACGCCATAGGGGCACCGGTGTTGCTGGTGTCAGCCCGTCAAGGCCTGGGAATTGATGCACTGCTTTCAGAGCTTCGACAAAAGCTGATTACCCAGCCGGCGGTACCGTCGCGCTGGTCTGAAACTCCCGATGAACTGCTGCGCGGCAGCGCGCATCAGTTGGCTCAGCGGTTCGGGCCCCGGGGTGATGTGCTGGTTCAGTCACAGCTTCGCCTCGACAGTTTTTTTCTTAACACCGGGCTCGGGGGGATCGCTTTTTTCTGCATCATGTTTTTGCTGTTCCAATCGATCTTTACCTGGTCAGCGCCGGTAATGGACGGTGTTGAAACCGTAGTCATGGGGATGGGTGCCACACTGGTGCCGCTTATATCCAATCAAGTCATTGCTGATTTCGTCGCGGATGCCCTGTTTGGCGGCGTTGGCGCATTTCTTGTGTTTGTTCCGCAAATTTTTGTCCTGACGTTGGTGATTGGTGTGTTGGAAGATTCAGGCTATCTGGCGCGCGCGGCGCTGATCTGCCATCGACCGTTGAAGGTATTTGGGCTGACGGGTAAAAGTTTTATCCCAATGCTTTCGGGCGTGGCCTGCGCTATTCCGGCCATTTACGCTGCGCGAGCCGTCGACTCACCCTGGCAGCGTGTCATGACCTACCTCGCTATTCCGTTAATGCCGTGCTCGGCGCGATTGCCGGTGTATACGCTGTTAATTGCCGTATTTATTCCCGATGAGACTGCCCTGTTGGGCTTGGTGGGATGGCAGGGGTTAGCACTGTTTCTCATTTATTTTTTTGGCATGTTTGCGGCGCTTGTCATTACGGGCGTCGTCAGTCGTTTCGCTTCCGGCGCAAAGAGTGAACTGCCGTTCGTACTGGAGTTGCCACCGTACCGTCTGCCGAGTATTCGACCTATTCTGCGTATGGCGATCAACCGCAGTAAGCACTTTGTGACCAAGGCGGGCAAGGTCATCTTAGCTGTGACTATCGCGATATGGGTCCTCGGATATTTCCCCAATGGTGGGACAGACCTGGGCACCTCTTGGCTGGGGGAGCTCGGCCATTGGATCCAGCCGCTGTTTGAGCCCATAGGTCTTGATTGGCGCTACGGGGTGGCCATTCTCTCGAGCTTTCTTGCGCGCGAGGTATTTGTGGGTACCTTGGGCACTATTTTTGGTATCGAGGGGGCCGAGGACAACATGCAGCCTTTGGTCGAGCAGATTCAGGGGAGTGGTTTACCATTGGGTTCAGGCATTGCGCTCCTCGTGTTCTTCGCCATCGCCCTTCAGTGCGTTTCGACGGTGGCCATTCTGTCAAAAGAGGGATCTTTCCGGTTGGCGTCTCGCATGCTGGTGGGGTATTTGGTGACAGCCTACTTGCTTGCTTTGCTGACGTTCACCGTGGTTCAGGCATTGCTTTAGTCGTCGGGGGAGGTCGCGTCTTCTCGTTCGTGCTGAAATAACTTCATCTCGGTCAGCACCAGCCTGGCCGCCAGCTTCAGCGCGAGCGTGTGGTGGTGGGAGCGCAGCTCTTCAATGCCGGCGCTTATTTGTTCGTCCAGCTTTGCAACCTCCTCGGGTGACAGCGACTTCGGTAGATCAACCTGGAACGAAAAGCGCTCCGCGTCCGTCATATCTCGGTAAACAGAGGTCAAGGCATCGACAGCGTAGTCAATAAGCGCTTCATCAGCCCCCTTGCGCGTTAGCAAGGTGCGAAGCTCCCGCTCGAGGAAGGCGTAGGCTCGGGTCTCCTGGGAGGGAAATTCGAGAACTTTCGCCACCGGGGATTAAAGAGTTCGTAGTAAGTTTGACTTGCGCGGATCAGGAGTTGCACTGCGACGCAGCAAAGTCGCCGTGTTACCAATGCGCTGGACCAGGGTCGCGCCAGCGCGATCACAAAGCTCAGCCAGCAACGTGTCCCGCAAGTCCCTGTCACCTACCGCTATCTTGAGTTTAATCAGCTCGTGATCGTGGAGCGCTCGGTCCAGCTCGCCGATCACCCCGTCACTAATACCGTGGCTGCCCACCATGACAACGGGGTTGAGTTTGTGCGCGATGGCGCGGAATTGTTTGAGTTCACTATTTTTGAGTGCGCTCGTTTTCGTAAGATTTGACATGGTGATAGCAGTCGCTGATGTGCCGGCTGGCGGTAAACTTGGTATCGTAGT
>JBMTSM010000286.1:0-2454 GCA_049448275.1 Burkholderiaceae bacterium | reverse complement strand
GACCTGAATCGGTTGGGTGTGACGGGCTTTTGTTGGGGTGGTCGTCAGACCTGGCTGTACGCCGCGCACCAACCCAAGATCAAGGCGGGTGTGGCATGGTACGGCCGCTTGGTTGGCGACACATCCGAGCGAACACCCAAGCAGCCGGTTGACATTGCGGGTGCCCTGAATGGCCCCGTTTTGGGCCTGTACGGTGGTGATGATCGCGGTATCCCGCAGGACACCGTAGAGCAGATGAAGCAAAAACTAGCGGGCGCGAAAGGCAATGCCGCTTCACAGGCGAGCCGCTTTATCGTTTACGATGGTGCCCCACATGCATTCCACGCTGACTACCGCCCCAGCTACCGAGCTGAGGCTGCGAAAGACGGGTGGACGCAATGTTTGGCCTGGTTTAAACAAAACGGCGTGGCGTAACCACCCCGGGGTGCGTCCCTGCGGCGCACCCCACTTTTAAAATTTTCGATGGTACTTTTCTGGATTCTGACTGGCACAGTGGTGGCCGGTGTCGGCAGCGTATGGGTTGCGGCCTTGTTGAGCTTTGGCATCATGGCTCGTCTCACCAAGCACATGTTGAGCTTTGCCGCAGGCGCGTTGCTAGCCACCGCCTTGCTGCAGCTGCTACCCGAGTCCCTTGAGGCCGGCGTGACCCCTCACTTGTTATTTGCACTGCTGCTAGCGGGCGTGGTGTTCTTCTTCATTCTCGATAAAGCGGAGCTTTATCACCATGGTCACGAGCATGGTGAGCACGGCATGGACCTATTGGATGCCGACAAAATGGCAGCCGCCACAGCACAGGCTCACCAGATTTCACATCAGCACAGCCACCACAACCACCACGGTCATCACCATCATGCCGATGGGCGGCAGCCATCGGGCGGTTGGGCCGTCTTGATCGGCGACAGCATCCACGCCTTTGGTGACGGCATTCTGATTGCCTCCGCGTTCATCGCGGATTGGCGTTTGGGCTTGTTGGCTTCGTTAGCGGTTTTGGCGCACGAGGTGCCGCACCACATGGGGGATTTGGTGGTGTTACAAAGCAGCCGAGGCGATACCCGAGGGGCGTTGATCAAAGTGTCTTTGGCTGGCACCGTGACGGCGCTGGGCGGACTGTGCGGTTATTTTTTACTGGCGCAATTCGGTCAGTACCTGCCGTATTTCTTGGTGGTTGCTGCCAGCAGCTTTATTTACGTCGCGTTGGCGGACTTGATTCCGCAATTACAGCGACAAGCCAGCCTGCGCGACTCAGGCGCGCAGTTGCTGTGGCTGCTGCTGGGCATTGGCTTGGTGTTTGTTGTGGGCGAGTTGGCCCACGGCCACGCACACTAAACCGCTTTGGTTTTTGGTGTCTCTGGATGCCGGCTCCACTCGCTCCAGCTTCCGGCATAAAGCGTGGGTGTTGGTAACCCCGCCAGTGCCATTGAGACCACGTTGGGGACTGCACTGACACCACTGCCGCAATGCATCACGACGTGCGCGTGGTTGCAGTCACCCAGCAACTTTAACCACATCTGCCTCAGGCTGTCGCGGGACTTGAAGCGGCCATCGGCATCAAAGTTTTCGTTAAAGGGCATATTAAGGGCACCAGGAATATGGCCAGCAATGGGGTCGAGGGGCTCAACGTCGCCGCGATAACGCGCAGGTGCCCGTGCATCCACAATAGTCTGATCGCTGTCGAGGTCACGCCACACGGTGTCGAGCTCGGTCATAGCGACCAACGGGGCGCCCAGTGGGTAGGGGGACTTTGCCGGCGCTTGTGGCGCAACACCCGACGCCATGGCGCCACCTACCGCTTGCCAGGCTGCCATGCCACCATCGAGGATGGCAACCGCTTCATGCCCACACCACTTCATCATCCACCATGCGCGACCGCAAAAAGTTTGACCATTGCGGTCATAGACCACCACTTGGGTCGTGGGTTCAATTCCCCAATTACCCATGGCTTGTGTAAAGTCCTCTCGCCTTGGCAGGGGGTGGCGCCCGCCATTAATGGCGCTTTCGGGGGCATGCGCGCTCAGGTCACGGTCGAGATTGGCAAATACCGCGCCTGCGATATGGGTCGCCGAAAACGTGTCGTCCACAGTAGTCGGGTTCATGAGGTCAAAGCTGCAATCGAGCACCACGACGGGCTCGCCCGTAGCCTGCAATTTCAACAGCGTGTCGGCTTGGATGATGAGCGGATGCATAAAGACCTCTACTACGGTTTTGACGATGGCTGAGACGCCACTTTTTTTGGGGGCGTTTTGGGGGTGACCATAACGCCACTGCGACGCAGCAGGGTAGCCCAAATTCCGCCTGCGATGATGAGGCCCATGCCCAACCAGCTGACCCACGGCAACACTTCTGCGAACAGCCATACGCTGTAGGCACTAGCGAAAATGATGCCTGAATACTGCAGATTTGCAACCAGCAATGTGGCGCCTGATGCATAAGCGCGGGTGAGGCAAATCTGCCCTA
>JBMTSM010000285.1:0-2462 GCA_049448275.1 Burkholderiaceae bacterium | reverse complement strand
GAGATACCGTTGACGCGGATATGGTGCGGCGCCATGGCCAGTGCGGCGGATTGGGTGTAACTCACGATCGCCGCTTTACTGGCGCAGTAATGCGAAACCAAAGCTTCGCCGCGACGCCCCGCTTGCGAGGCCATGTTGACCACCGCACCGCGTGTGCCGCTGTCAACCATGTGCTGCAACACCGCTTGCATGACAAAAAATGCACCTTTCACATTGACCGAGAAAATCTTGTCATACATGGCCTCATTTGATTCGAGCAGTGGCGCCATGTCGAATATCGCAGCGTTGTTGAACAAGGTATGAATCGGGCCAAAGGTCGAAGCGGCTTGGGCCACCATAGGTTTGATGGCCTTGGTGTCGGTGACGTCACACGCAATGTACTGAATCGCGTTTGGAAAGTCGGCCATCAATTGCTGCACGTCTTTGCTCGCGCTGGCGCCGATATCGACGACCGTGCACTTGGCGCCAGCGGTGGCGAAAGCACGCGCAACGGCGGCGCCAATGCCACCCCCTGCGCCGGTTAACAACGCGTGTTGATGGGCTAATGGTGTGCTCATGGTGTGTCGTCTCAGTGATGCGGTGTGGTTCAGGCGGGTTGTAAGCCGTGCGTGTCCAAAAATTCTTGAACCGCAGTGTACGCTTTTGACAAGGCACTGGTTAGCACCTCGCTACCCGCGAGATCACCCCACAAAACTTCGTCGCAGGCAAACGCACGGACCGGATCCGCATCGGCACAAATCGCATGCGCAACCTCGGGATTCATGGCTTGGTCTTGATAAACGTGCGGCAGCTCACCGCGATGCCAGCGCTGCAAATAGGCCAGAAACAACGCGGGCAAAATCATCACAGCGGCGATGGATTCTTTGCGCGCGAGGCGCTCGCGGATGGTTGGTGCAATGAACCCTGGGATCTTTGAAAACCCATCCATGGCGACGCGTTGGTTCGTGTCAGCGATAGCGGGGTTGCTGAAGCGGTCCAACACCACATCACGGTATTTCTCGAGGTCGATGGGGCAAGGGGTCAATACGGGGATAACGTCATCGGTGACGTAGTTGTAGGCCAACTGCCGCGTTGGCGCATGCAGCGTGCCTTCGTGGATGTAAGTCATACCCAGCAGGGTGCCCGCCCAAGCGATACAACTGTGAGTCGCATTCAGTAAACGGATTTTGGCCTCTTCGTAGGCAGCGACATCCTCAACCATCTCAACGCCGACCGTCTCGAATGCGGGTCGTCCGTTGATAAAGTTGTCTTCGATGACCCATTGAATGAATGACTCACCCATGAGGCTGGCTGGGTCGTCTTGACCGGTCGCTGCCTTCACACGTGCCACAACTGCCTGTGTTGGGCGCGGGGTGATGCGGTCAACCATGGCGTTGGGGCTGGTGGTATAGGTCGCGACCCAAGCACCCAGTGCCTCGTCACCAATGTGTTTGATGAACTGAAGCAAACCCGCCCGCGAGCGGTCGCCGTTGTGTCGCAGGTTATCGCAATTCAGCAGCGTGACACCCGCCTCTGCGGTATTGAGTGCCACCATACGGGCACGTAATAAGGTGCACAACGCACCGTAGATGGTGTGTCCTGCACGACCGGCTTTCACGGCTTCGATATCGGCGGTAAGGTCGGCAAAGGACAGGTCCAACTGGTCGTTGGCATCCAAATAGTAGCCCGCCTCCGTCACCGTGAAACTGATGATACGTGTGGCGGCATTTTTGGCGATGTCGATCAAGCCGACGAGGTCATCGCTGTAACTCACGACGCGCTTGATGGCGGTGATGCGCTCGTAGCTGTAGACGCCTTGTGGCGTCACGGTTTCTAGGGTGTAGCTGCCGTCTTGGGCCTTCAAGTCAGCGATGGTTTGCGTCATATCGGGCCGGATGTTCCCGCCCGCGAGCGCCCAGCGGGTGTCGCCGGCTTTGTGCAGTGAGTTTAAATAAACGGCCTGGTGCGCGCGGTGAAATGAACCGAGCCCAAGGTGCAGCATCCAGAGGTGTGTGGTATCCAATGTGGTCATGGTACGAGGGACGTGAGCGGAGGTGTGAATCGAATGGTTAAACGGGGTTGCGTACCGCACGGCCTTGGGCGTCGAACCAATGCGCTTTACTGAGATCCAAAACCAAACCGACCGCGTCACCCACATGAACGTTTGCACGATCGGCCTGACGCGCCACCATTTGTGCGCCGGTTTGTGTTTTGGCGTAGATCAAGGTTTCGGCGCCCAGCGCTTCAACCAAGACCACTGTCGCTGGAACACCGGTCCCAGCTTCGGCAAGCCGCACGCTTTCAGGGCGCAGTCCCATACTGCCGCCATCGGTGCCCGCAGGTGCGGCTGCGCGCACCTCTGCGGGTAGTTGTGCGATCGGCGCCACGTTCATTTGCGGGGTGCCGATGAATTGCGCAACAAATTGATTGACCGGATTGTCATACAACGCCAGTGGTGAGCCGACCTGCTCGATCAGGCCATC
>JBMTSM010000284.1:0-2483 GCA_049448275.1 Burkholderiaceae bacterium | reverse complement strand
TGGGCAGTGCGCTTTGAGCGTGAGCGTGGTGTTGAGATCGACCTCAAAGGTACGCAGATTGCGGTTGTTGACGCCCAGCAAGGCGGTCTTGAGCGCAAGGGCGCGGTCCATTTCGGCGCGGTCATGAACTTCGACCAAGACCGACATATCCAAGGCGATGGCAGCGGCTTCGAAATCGCGCATTTGCGCATCGTCCAAGCAAGCCGCGATCAACAAAATAGCGTCGGCCCCCATGGCTCGGGCTTCGTATATTTGGTACACATCAACCATGAAGTCTTTGCGCAGCACGGGCAGATTACAGGACGCACGCGCCTGCTTCAGGTAGTCGGGGCTGCCTTGAAAGAAGTCACGATCCGTGAGCACTGACAGGCAAGCTGCGCCGTAGGCCGCATAGCTCTGCGCAATGTCTGCAGGCTCAAAGTTGGCGCGTAACAAACCTTTCGAGGGACTGGCTTTTTTCACCTCGGCGATCACCGCAGCCTCACCCGCTGACATCTTGGCGCGCAACGCCCCCTCAAAGTCACGTACGAGCACTCGGGAGAAGGCCTCCGCCTCCATCGCGGCCACAGGTTTGCGTTTTTTGGCCGCTGCCACCTCTAAGTGCTTGACCTCAACAATTTTTTGCAGGATGTCCATAAACGTGTTCTCGGTTAAGCCGCTTTCAGGCTGCTGCAGAAGGTGCGCCATTCATTCAGCTTCTGCAACGCAGCGCCGCTGTTGATGGCTTTATCTGCCAAAGCAATGCCGTCAGCCATGCTGGATGAGACGTTGGCCGCGTACAAAGCAATACCGGCATTGAAGACGACAATGTCACGCGCCGGCCCCGCTTGGTTTTCCAGCACGCTCATGAGCATCGCGCGGGAGGCCTCGGGAGTTTCCACGCGCAACGCCCGTGTGCTCGTCATGGCAAAACCAAAATCTTCTGGGTGGATGTCGTACTCCGTGACTTGGCCATCTTTGAGTTCACCCACCAAAGTTGCCGCACCGAGCGACACCTCATCCAGACCGTCGCGGCCATACACCACCAGCGCATGCGAGGCGCCCAACCGCTGCAGCGCGCGAGTTTGGATGCCCACCAAGTCGGGGTGGAAGACCCCCATCAAGATGTTCGGCGCATCGGCGGGGTTGGTCAGCGGGCCCAAGATGTTGAAGAGCGTCCGCACCCCCAACTCTTTGCGCACCGGCGCGACGTTTTTCATGGCGGGGTGGTGGTTCGGCGCAAACATAAAGCCAATGCCCACCTCAGCCACCGAAGCTGCGATTTGCTCAGGGGTGAGGTCGATGGCGATCCCCAACTGCTCCAAGACATCGGCGCTGCCCGACTTACTCGACACGCTTCGACCGCCGTGCTTACTGACTTTGGCACCTGCTGCTGCGGCAACTAACATGGCGCACGAACTGATGTTGAAGGTGTGAGAGCCGTCGCCCCCTGTGCCAACAATGTCCACCAGATGCGTGCGGTCAGCGATGACTACCTTCTTTGAAAACTCCCGCATCACCTGCGCTGCCGCTGTGATCTCGCCAATCGTTTCCTTCTTCACGCGCAACGCAGCGGTGATCGCCGCCATCATGACGGGCGACATCTCGCCACTCATGATGAGCCGCATGATGTGCAGCATCTCGTCGTGAAAAATCTCACGGCCTTCAATGACGCGTTGCAGCGCATCTTGCGGGGTGATCGAGATAACGTTTTGAACCATGTTCATATCCTCATTCAACAGCTGACACTTGCGCTAAGAAATTCGCTAACAGCGCATGGCCGTGTGCGCTCAGCACCGACTCGGGGTGAAATTGCACCCCCTCAATGGGCAGGTGTCGGTGGCGCAGACCCATTATTTCACCATCGTCGGTCCATGCCGTGACGATCAAATCAGGTGGCAGATCTGCTTTCTGGACCGCGAGGGAGTGGTAGCGGTTGACTTCAAACGCCTCGGGCAAGCCTGCGAAGACGCCCTCGCAAAGCGTGCGTATCACGCTGGTTTTGCCGTGCATGAGTTGCTGTGAGCGTACGATGGTTCCGCCAAAAGCCGCACCGATGGATTGGTGTCCCAAACACACCCCAAGGATGGGTACCTTGCCGGCGAAATGCTGAATCGTTGGTACCGAAATACCGGCCTCTTTGGGCGAGCACGGCCCCGGTGAAATGACGACACAGTCGGGTTTCAAAGCCTCAATGCCGGACAGATCAATCTCATCGTTGCGATAGACCCAAACGTCAGCCCCGAGCTCACCGAAGTACTGCACCAAATTGAACGTGAAGCTGTCGTAGTTGTCGAGCATGAACAAGGTGATGGCACGGCCACCGCGCTTGGCCACTGCGACTGGGTCAGCGGGAAAGAAATGAGGTAATGCCTGGCTCATGGTGTTCACTCCAATCCCTGCTCAACCAGCTCGGCCGCACGCAAAATGGCACGCGCCTTATGCTCGGTTTCGGCCCACTCAAGGGCTGGCACCGAATCAGCCACCACGCCCGCTGCCGCTTG
>JBMTSM010000283.1:0-2485 GCA_049448275.1 Burkholderiaceae bacterium | reverse complement strand
ACCTGCTGTTGACCTTCCCGATGCACGGTCGTGTACCGGAGGCCCTGTTGGCCTCCGCCAATTGCCAGTTCGAGTTACAGCAAAAAGATGCCGCGATTGCCACGCTGTCAGCTCTGGTTGCAGCGCATCCGACATCGCAGGCGGCTGAGGCTGCAAAACAGCGCTTGGAAGCGCTGAAGTAACGTTTTTCCACCAAGCGACCTTTACCCCACTTCCGCTATGGATACCCTCGAACAGATTGCGTTGACTCGGCTGACCTACACAGTTTTAACGGCTGGCTTTGGCGTTTCGGTTGTTCTGGGGTGGATCATGCAGCGCAGTCATTTTTGTACCATGGGTGCTGTGAGTGACATCGTTAACATGGGTGACTGGACACGCATGCGCACCTGGGTGTTGGCAATGGCGACAGGCGTGTTGGGGCTCTACGGTTTAGGGAGCTTGGGGTACGTTGACCCGCTTGCCAGTATTTATTCCAACGGTCGTGTGCTGTGGTTGTCCGCAATCGTGGGCGGTCTCATGTTTGGGGTGGGTATGGTACTGGCCTCAGGTTGCAGCAGTAAGACACTCTTGCGCATTGGTGGTGGGAGCCTGAAATCGTTGGTTGTATTCACGGTGATGGGCTTGTTTGCGTTCATGACGCTGCGGGGCTTGTTCGCAGTCCTCAGGACATCGACTGTTGATCAGGTCAACTTCGATTTGCCGACCGCTTTGTTGCCCTACTTAATTGTGAATGCCGTAGGTGGTTCGTCACCCTTGTTGCCCGTAGGACTGGCGATGTTGCCCGTGTTCGCCGCACTCATTTGGTGTTTTTCGAACCCAGAATTCCGACGCAGTTCGCAGGCGGTCTACGGTGTCGTAATCGGCTTGGCAGTCGTCGCTATGTGGCTGGTTTCGGGTTATGTCGGGTTTGTGGCCGAGCATCCGAGTACGCTGGAACCCACTTATGTAGCCACCAATACGGGCCGAATGGAAGCGCTTAGTTTTACGGCGCCGATGGCCTACACCTTGAATTGGTTGATCTACTTCAGCGATATGCGTAACGTCTTGACGTTGGGCGTGGTGTCTGTCTTTGGTCTGATCGTTGGGAGCTTAGTCGCGAGTATTGCTGACCGAACTTTCCGCTGGGAGGGCTTTTCCAGCACATCGGACACCGCACTCCACTTGCTTGGTGCCGCTCTGATGGGGGTGGGCGGCGTGACCGCGTTGGGGTGTACAGTAGGGCAGGGCCTGTCTGGCATTTCTACCCTCAGCATCACCAGCTTTATCGCTCTGGGTGCCATCTTTGCAGGCAGCCTCATCGGATTCAGGATTCAGTTGTGGGTTTTGATGCGTGACTGAATCCACGACCGTTTCTTGCGTGGCGTCGGGTGATTTAGCGGCTGACGAATTCAACGACTCCGATCGGCGATTTGGCGGACTCGCCCGCCTTTATGGCGCAAAAGGCGCGACCCGAATTCAGCGCAGCCATGCCGTTGTCGTTGGCATCGGCGGCGTTGGCTCCTGGACTGCTGAAGCCTTCGCGCGGTCTGGGGTGTCAGAAATGACGCTGATTGATCTGGATCACATTGCGCCCTCAAATGTCAACCGACAAATCCATGCCACGAGTGAGACCTTTGGGCAGGCTAAGGTGCTTGCAATGCGGGACCGCATCGCATTCATCAATCCTGCATGCAAAGTGCACGTGATTGATGACTTTCTGTCGCCTGAGAATTTAAGCGCCAGTCTGGAGCCACTGCTTGCCGGCTTGGGCGATGGCAAGACCCTTGCCGTCGTTGATGCCTGTGACCAAGTACGCACAAAGGTGGCGCTGGCTGCTTGGGCGCGAGATAACCCCGTGACCTTCATCGCAGTGGGAGCCGCAGGCGGTAAACGGCTGGCGCATCGTGTGGATTGCGCCGACATTGGACTCATCACGCACGACCCGTTGGTTGCTCAAATGCGTTACCAATTGCGTCGGCATCACGGCGCGGCTCGGACAGGGCAGATTGGAGTTCAGGCGGTGTTCAGTCGAGAGACGGTTTCTAAGTCGATGGTGGCGGGGTCAGACGCAGGTGATCTGAATTGCCACGGCTACGGTTCGACGGTCGCTGTCACTGCTAGTTTTGGGATGGTTGCTGCCGGCTGGTGCATGGATCAGATTGCCGGTTCACCCGCTTGATTACGGCGTAAAAAAAATGAGCTGAATTGCCAAGATTAGTAATTTGACGGTATACTAGAGGGCTTAGGCGGTAGCGAAAGTCAACGTTCAAAAGACGTCGTAAGTTACTGTTTAGTGGGTCGTTAGCTCAGTTGGTAGAGCAGCGGACTTTTAATCCGTTTGTCGTGGGTTCGACCCCCGCACGACCCACCAAAGTCATTATGAAGACCTCACTGTCGCAAGGCAGTGAGGTTTTTTTTGATTTTCAAAATAACAGAAAGCCGCTATCCAAACTGCTTAAGTGAGCGGGCTGTGTTGGTCAGCGCAGGCGGCTGTACGCTTGGTAGT
>JBMTSM010000282.1:0-2490 GCA_049448275.1 Burkholderiaceae bacterium | reverse complement strand
GGTATCGCGTTTGAGTTGTCCGTGGACACGTCGCCGACGCTTGTTGATCAAGCCGAGCGCGGCACCCAAGACTTGGTGTTCGCGGCTTTGCCTGCTGCGGGAGATACCGTTGTTGTACAAGCTTTACCCCCCATGGAAATGGTGTTCGTGGGTAACCGTGATGTGCATCGCAAACGGCAGTACACGTTATCGGCGCTGGCAGAGATGGATTTGCTCACTTTCCAGCGCGGCTCCCAGCCGCACATCAGTCTTTTGGATCAGCTCCTCCAGTTGCGTATCAAGCCCAAGCGAGTTCACGCTCTCTCTTCCATTTCTGCGATGGCGCAGTTGGTGCAGGGCGGATTTGGAGTGGCGACGCTGCCGCTGGCGGCGATTCGCAACCCGTTGGCATTCCCATTGCTGAAGCCCTTAAAGTGCGATGTTCGTTTGGCATCGTTACCCATATACGCCAGCTTTCGCGAGGATCCCACGTCGAATGCCGTCCAAGCGGTGGTTGCATCGGCCAGTAAGTTTGTGGCTGCGCACGTTTAAGCCAGCAGTCCACGGCTTGGGAGCTCTCTTGGCTTATCATTAATTTTTTTTATGACCTAACAATTTAATTTTTAATTTGCCAGTTAAGGTCTGTCTCTCAATAATGCATTCAACGATCAACCGTGCGATGCACTGGAGAGAATATGGGCGTTGAACTATCTGCAGAGATTCTGAGACCGAAAGCGAGTGGGGTATTCCACAGCGCGGAAGAGGTGTTGGCTATTCGTCAGGCCATACGTAGCGGTGTGTTCGCGTCGCACACGAGCGGGCTTGCCGGTGGCAACGTGCAGGGTAACGTGGTGATTCTCCCCAAAGCCGATGCGGCTGACTTCTTGCGCTTTTGCCATCAAAATCGAAAGCCTTGTCCTGTTATTGCATTGACTGAGCCGGGCGTATCGGCGCTCCAGACGCTGGGATCTGATATCGATATTCGCACTGACGTGCCCAAATATCACGTCTGGCGCGATGGGCAATTGGCCGAGACCCCCACCGACATCACGCACCTGTGGCGCGACGACTTGGTGACATTTGTGATTGGTTGCTCTTTCTCGTTTGAGCAGGCTTTGATCGAGGCAGGCGTGCCCATCCGGCACATTGAGCAAGCGCGTAACGTCCCTATGTACAAGACAAGCATCGCAACCACGGCCGCTGGCCCGTTCAGCGGTCCCTTGGTGGTGACGATGCGCCCCATGAAGGCGAAGGATGTCATCCGAGCGATTCAAATCACGTCCCGCTACCCGGAGGTTCATGGTGCGCCAGTGCACTTAGGCGACCCGTTGCTCATTGGTATTTCGGATTTAAGTCGTCCCGACTACGGGGACGCAGTGGATGTGTATGACGACGAAATACCCGTTTTTTGGGCCTGCGGAGTGACCCCGCAAGCCGCGCTGGCGCAAGCCAAGCCATCGTTTTGTATCACGCATGCGCCGGGGGCCATGCTGATCACGGATTTGCTGAACAACCATTTGGCAAGTTTTTAGCGCGTGCTTCGGCACAATTTTTTATAACAAGGAGATAAAGCATGAAAAAAGTAATAATGTCGATCGTGGCGCTCGGTGCCGCAGCGATGGTTCAAGCGCAGACCACATGGGATCTGCCCACCGGCTATGGTGTGAACACATTCCAAACCCAAAACGTTCAACAATTTGCCAACGACGTCGAAAAGCTGTCGGGCGGCAAGCTCAAGATCACGCTCCACCCCGGTGGGTCGCTGTTCAAGCAGCCGGAAATCAAGCGTGCGATTCAAGGTGGTTTGGTGCCTGCGGGTGAGTTCATCATTTCCGGATTGGCAAACGAGAACCCTATCTTCGGTGTTGACTCGATCCCTTTCTTGGCCACCAGCTATCCTGACGCCAAGCGTTTGCTGGACGCATCTAAGCCGGTTCAACAAAAGGTGTTTGCCAAGCAGGGTGTGAAGATGTTGTTCTCCGTGCCATGGCCTGGCCAGTCGCTGTATTCAGTTAAGGCGATCAACAGTGCAGATGACTTTAAGGGCACCAAGATGCGCGCCTACAATCCCGCCACAACCAAGATTGCGCAGATGTTGGGTGCGTCGCCTGTGACCATTCAGTTGCCCGAATTGCCCCAAGCGTTGGCGACTGGTGCGGCACAGAACTTCTTGACCTCTAGCGCCAGTGGTGCCGATGGCAAGTTGTACGAGCAAACCAAGTTCTTCTATCCCGTCAACGGCTGGTTGCCTTGCAATGTGACGGCCGTGAGCCAAAAGGCTTTTGACGCGCTCGACAAGGACACGCAAGCGGCCGTTTTGAAAGCGGCCGAGATGGCCGAGGCACGTGGTTGGGCAGCGAGTGAGAAGGTGAACACCGACTCCATCAACGTCTTAAAAACCAATGGCATGACCATTGCCGAACCATCCGCCAGCGTGAAGAATGCGTTGGCTGACATCGGTAAGAAGATGACCGCTGAATGGGCTGCTGCTGCCGGCGCTGACGGCGCAGC
>JBMTSM010000281.1:0-2493 GCA_049448275.1 Burkholderiaceae bacterium | reverse complement strand
GTCAATTTAGATACTTGCCCTCCATTTGCAAAGGCACTGTAGGCCTGTACGAGGTCCTGGAGTCTCGTGCCCACCGCCCCTAGCGCCAAACCCAAATTTGCATCCGCGCCTTTCGCCATTTTTAACTTCAGGCCAGCCTCCTCCCAGGCGCGCTGGAATACATCCACCCCCAAATCTGATAGGACGGCTACCGCCGGAATGTTCAACGACTCTTGCAGTGCGACACCCGCCCGCACCGGACCGCGATGACCTTTGTCGAAATTTCCTGGCGCATAGTCGCCATAGGCCTTTGGGGTGTCATGCAACACCGTTTGTGAGTCAAGTAAGCCGTCATCGAAAGCCATCCCATATATGAACGGCTTTAGCGTTGATCCCGGTGAACGCGTCGCGCGCGTCAAATCCATGTATCCCGCATCAGTGCCAAGACCGAGGCTACCGACATAGGCCAATATCTCTCCGGTCTGCCCATTGGTTACCATGACAGACACGTTTTCGGAGGGATTCAGTCGTTTAGAGAAATGCGCGGCTTTACGCAAAACGGTGCGCTGCAACCGCCGATCCAAGGTCGTGTCAATAGTTCTAATCGACCGATCTCCCGCAAGCGATGACGACACCACCCAATTTGAAAAGTGCCATGCCTCGTTTGGCATAGGCTCCAACGATTCAAATGGCAACTGCTTTAACTCGTCCAAATCTGAAGACGGATAAATGCCCGCTTGCACTAATCGAGAACCGACCCATTGAATCGCAGATAACGTTTGGCTCGCCCTGCGATCAGGCCGACGCAATTCAGGGCTTTGCGGCACTGAAAGTAACAAGGCGACTTCTGATAAAGACAGGTTCCGAGGCTCTTTCCCCCAGTACCGCAAACTAGCAGCGCGAACGCCCTCCAGGTTGCCTCCCATGGGCACCATCGTCAGGTACATGTTCAGAATCTCGCGCTTGGAGTAGCGCAACTCTAATTGCAGCGCCCGCACAATCTCTACCCACTTGTTAGCGACCGTTCGTGGTTTTGGCTCAAGTAAGCGCGCCACTTGCATCGTGATGGTTGAGCCCCCCGAGACCACGCGCCCGCTTGCGATCCATTGGCTAGCAGCGCGCATCATCGCGATGGGGTTGACACCTGGATGAGCCCAAAACCACTGATCCTCATAGGCCAACAAAGCTTTCAAATAGCGTGGGTCAACCGAGTCGACGGTCGTATCCAGCCGGTAAGCTTGGTCAGCAGACAAGAAGATGTTTAACAATGCGCCGTCACGGGCTTGGACCGTTGGTGAAACGGCCTCAAACCGGCTCATGTTCACCGGTGGCAGCACAATGGCTGTTACCAGCGCTGCAATCGAGAGCAATGCAGCGCCTGATAACAGGCCGCGAACGAGCAAACGCGTGATAGACATCTTTATGGGACCACCGTTACTGGCACACCATTTGAGCTACTGGTTCGCTCAGGTGCATACATGTCTTCCATCACCGCCCGCGTCGCCAAATAGGTACCCGGCGTGGTTGCCCGAATCACGTATGCCACTCGCATTGAATTGCGCCTATCCAGGTCCACGAGACTGGCTGCAAAGAAAGCATCATCCGTTATCTCAGTAACGTCGACGTAGCTCAGCTCTGGTAACCAATCAAAAGACTCATCCCGGATTGATGGTGAGATAACCGACTCAATCTGAAAGCCCGCAGGCACAGGGTCTTTCATCATGACTTGCAGCTCGTCGCCGCCACGCGTTCGATTGCCCGTTAGGAGAACCACATAGCGTTCGTTGACTTTTGCCTTTCTAAAAGATGCAATCTCTCGTCCTGTTTTAAATTCGAACACCTGTCGCTCGATTTCAAACTCGCCATCCACAGCCTCTAAACTGGCATTAGGGGTTGGCGGGGCACTCACGCGTAACTTCGCGTACAGGGGCCTGTCGGTCAGGGCACGAACATTCAGTCTCGCCATGGCGCCGAACATCGTGTCAGCGTCTAACGGCACCGATAGGCTACCCAGACGTGACTCAAATCGCTTACCTTTTACCTCGATTGCCAGTGGGCTATTGGTGCTCTGCGCCACCTTGGCACGCAGCAGCGCGCCTTGCTCGTGCACCGATGACCACCACCAATAGCGGTAACTTGAGACCTCGTTCACCGCAGAATTCCAAACCTCAACAGCCTTGGGATGATTTAAGGCAAACAAGTTCTCAGCGAGTTTTGCCTTGCGTGATGCTTGACTGTCGTAATAGCCCGGCGTTCTCAACCTTGGGCTATCCAATAAGCTACCCAACCGTTCAACCAATGCATCGGCACGTGCGTTATCCCCAAACCGCCTTAAGGCGACCGCGAGGTTCGAAATCGTCAGAACATCGGCGGTACTCGTGCGGTCAGCAAGAGAACGTGCCAACCGAACAGCCCGCTTCGTATGCGGTGATATTGCTCTTACGAGCTCTGACCACACATAAAGCTTTTCATTCGCAGCAAGATCAGAATCCTCGGTTAAGCGGTACGACCATG
>JBMTSM010000280.1:0-2502 GCA_049448275.1 Burkholderiaceae bacterium | reverse complement strand
CAAGACTTTGCCCTGATCGTCAATGAGTACAGCCTGGTCGTTGGCGTCGTCACATTGAACGATGTCATGAGTACCGTCATGGGTAGCTTGGTGTCCAACCAAGATGAGTCACTCATCGTGCAACGCGACGCCAACTCTTGGCTCATGGAAGGCGTCACGCCCATCACCGACGTGCTGCACACGTTAGGACTACCCAACTTACCTGATGATGACGGCTTCGAGACTCTGGCCGGCTTTTTCATGTCGCGTCTGCGTCGATTACCGAAGCGTACTGACGTCATTATTACAGCGGGATTTCGGTTCGAAGTTCTCGATGTCGACAATTACCGAATCGACCAAGTCATGGTCTCAAAACTTGACCCCAACAACGCCAACCACTAAACACTGACTGGATTCACTGCGATGGACCTTCAACTCAAAGGCAAACGAGCCCTCGTTACCGGCGGTAGCAAGGGCATTGGTAAAGCGGTTGCGCGGGCCTTGGCACGAGAGGGTGTGAGCGTTGCGCTGTTGGCCCGCGGTGTCGATGCGCTCAATGCCACCGCTGCCGAACTGGCCACCGAAACTGGACAAACCGTCATCGGCGTGAGTGCCGACACCACCCAGGATGCACAAGTTCGTGCCGCCGTCGCAGCGGCCGAGGTGGCATTGGGCGGCTCTATCGATATTCTGGTGAATGCAGCCGCCGAGGCAGCTGGCTTTGCCACCCCACCCAATTTAGACGCCATCGAGCCGCCGTACTTTCACAACGAGCTCGACACCAAAGTCATGGGCTACATCCGTTGCGCACAAGCTGTCGTTGCTGGCATGAAAGCCAATGGCTGGGGGCGTATCGTTCACATCAGCGGACTGGCCGCCAGAACAACGGGTAACACGGTGGGCAGTATTCGTAACGTCGCCCTCAGCGCCTTGGGAAAAAACATGGCAGACGAATTGGGAGAACACGGTATCAACGTGACCGTGGTCCACCCGGGCCTAACGCGTACCGAGCGCACCGGGCCATTAATCGAACAACGCGCCAAGGCGCGTGGCGTCTCTACCGAGACGATTACCGCCGAAATGGCCGCACGGAATAGCATTCGACATTTGGTTGACGCATCCGAAGTCGCCGACGTGGTGGTTTTTCTGTGCTCACCACGATCCCGTGCCATCACGGGCGACACCATCGCCGCTGGCGGCGGCACACCCAATGCCATCCACTACTGAGACCATTTAAGCCTGCAGGAGACCACCATGAAAATCAACGGACGCTGCTATTGCGGACAAGTTAAATTCACTTTTGATGGCGAGCCGCGAGCCGCCGTTCAGTGCTACTGCCGAGAATGCCAATACATCAGCGGCGGCAATCCCAATGCGGCCATGGTATTGCCGAAAGCTAACCTCACCTTCACGCAAGGTGAGCCAAAGACATTCGCGCGAACCGACCTCGAAACGCCACGCACCCGCTTGTTTTGTGGCAACTGTGGCACATCACTGGCCACACTCAGCCCGCGCTTTCCAGATGCCATGATCATGAAAGTAGGCACCTTCGATGACCCCAGCATCTTCAAACCAACCGTCGCGCAGTACCTGAAGGACAAACAACCCTTCCACCATGTCGACGCAGAGATCCAGCAGTTCGAAACAACACCAGGGGCGAAGTAAGCGGCTAGGCGCTTACTTTTTGCTATCACCACCAAGTGATGAAAGACCGTCATTGAAATTAACGCCAATTTCGTCCCCCAGCTTGCGAAGCGCAGGCAACTGAACAGCCATGCCCATGATCGCGTCAAGGGCTTGGTTCACTGGCGCTTTTTGAGACGTGCCCTCTCCTGAGGGGCCAAAGCCACCCAGCTGATTGATCCGGATAGAGTCGATCTTTTCCGCTGGCTTCACCATTTCGGAAACCACCTTGGGTAACGATTCAATCTTGGCGATGTCAACCTGTCGCTGGCTGGCCAACTCGTTCAACGTGTTCTCAGCTTGCAGGTGGGCATGATGCGCCTCGGCCTCCGCAAGTAATTTCTCACGTGTCGCTTGCGTTCGCAGATTGGACTCTTTGGCCATGGCTTCTGCAGCGATGATGGTGGCCTCTGACTTTTTCTTAGCGACCGTTACTTCTGTTTCTGCGGACTGGCGCATGCGCACTGCGGCGGCCTCTGCCTCTTGCGTAGCGGCGATGATGGCCACTGACTTGCGACGCTCAGCTTCCGCAATCACCTTGGCGGTATTCACCGCCTCCGAGGCTTTCACCACCTCAACACGTGCAGCTTCCGCCTTGGCTTTGGCGTGATGCTCCTCCTCATTCTGCTCAGCGATAGCCAGCTGACGCGACTGCTCGGAAAGATCAAGGGCCTTTTGGCGATCAATCTCAGCCTGCTGAATCGCACGTTCTCGGTTCAAATCCGCGACACGGATCTGCTCTTCGAGCGAAATCTTTGCCAGCGATACAGATAGCTCACTCTCAACCTTTCGGCGAGCCACCTCTGACACCTGCGCAGCCTTGAGCGTCTCAATCTGCTG
>JBMTSM010000279.1:0-2508 GCA_049448275.1 Burkholderiaceae bacterium | reverse complement strand
TCCAGCGTCTTCCATTCGGATCATGACGCTGGTCAGCAAGCCCTCAAACACGCGGGGCGGTGCGAAGTAATAGGTGGGGCCAACCTCTTTCAGGTCAATTGTCACCGTGGCGGCAGATTCAGGACAGTTGACGACGTAACCAACCGCCAGCCATTGGGCGTAGCTGAAGATGTTTTGACCAATCCAAGCGGGTGGCAGATAGGCCAACACCTCATCGGCGGGGGTCAGCTTGTCAAAGCGCGCGCCCACACTGGCGCGGTCGAGCAAGCTGTTGTGGGTATGTACGACGCCTTTTGGGTTGCCCGTGGTGCCCGATGTAAAAAACATCGCAGCGACATCGTTGGGCTGGCACTTTGCAATCTCACCGGCGACGAATTGGGGGTTTTGTTTGGTGAAGGCCTGGCCTTGCGCCAAGAAGTCATCCATTGAGGTCAGGCACTCTTCATCGTATTTACGCAGGCCACGGGGGTCGTCATAAACGATGCGAGCGATTTGGGGACATTGCTCACGCACCTCAAGTAATTTGTCGACCTGCTCTTGGTCTTCGACCACGGCGAACTTGATGTCTGCGTTGTTGATGGGGAAAACGCATTCCGCGCCTGCCGCATCTTGGTACAACGGCACGGGGATGGCGCCCAATGATTGAGCGGCCAACATCGTGGCGTACAAGCGGGGGCGGTTTGAGCCGATGACCACCATGTGATCGCCGCGGCGCAGGCCCGCCTCATGCATCGCGCCAGCGATATCCGCCACCATCGTGGCCAGTTTTGACCATGACAAAGTTTGCCAAATACCAAAGGCTTTTTCGCGCATCGCAGGGGCGTCTGGCCGCTGGCCTGCGTGGGCCATGAGTAAGCCCGGGAAAGTCTGTTGCATGAATTGACTCCGTTGGTTCACCGAGGGGAACGTTATTTTTCTTTAATCTGCGTAAATACTAGACTTTCATTTGACGTTTGGTTGTCGGTTCGACGACAATTAGAGGGGCAACCCCACTAGGACTTTCCCTATATTTCGATCATTTACCTGCATATGAGCACATCACCGAACCTCCGAGAGCGCGCGCGCGCGCTGTCCGATGCTGAATTTGCGCAGATTCCATGGGTATCTGCCTTGACAGCAGATGAGCGCGAGCACGTCCGCCAAGACATGTTGGTCACGATTGCGCAACCTGGCGATTACGTCGTCCGCATTGGGCGCCCCGTGACCTATTGGTTTGGGCTGATTGAGGGGCTGCTCAAGATGAGTAACGATGACCGCCTTGGTTCAGCGATCACGTTTACGGGTATCGCGCCCGGTGGCTGGTTCGGTGAGGGCACGGTGCTCAAGCGCGAGCCCTACCGATACAACATTCAAGCGTTGCGGGTGAGCCGAGTTGTTGGTATTTCGACAGAGATGTTTGACTGGCTCATTGGTCACTCGTTGGGCTTCAATCGTTTCGTGATGTTGCAACTCAATGAGCGTCTGGGGCAGTTCATCGCGGCGCGCGAGATTGACCGCATGGGTAGCCCTGACCTGCGGGTTGCGCGCAATTTGGCAGCGATGTTTGAGCCCAAGCTTTACCCCGGTGTTGCCGAGCTGTTGCGCATCACCCAACAGGAATTGGCTTATTTGGTTGGCTTGTCACGGCAGCGTGTGAACGAGGCTCTCAAGACCTTGTCAGCCTGTGGCTGGATACGGGTTGAATACGGCGGCTTGCGTGTTCTCAATTTAGACGCCCTGCGGTATGGCGAGTTGCCTGACCACAGTGCCTAGTCCCTTCAACCACAGATTTTCTATTTTTTAAACAAATTTTTATGACCTCAAAACCAACCCTTCGCGCGGCAGATGCCCGCCAGAAAAAGAAGAGCGAGGGGCCCAGCAACCGCGCGCCGTTTGACCCCCGCATGCCTAAAAAGCCTGTACGCGGGAGCGCGCCATTGGCGCGATTCGTCAAACGTGAGCCGTCCCCTGAGGATCTCGCGATCGCGCAAGCCGCGCAGGCAGCGCTGCGTAAACTCGATGCGGCCGCTTCACGCCCCGAGACGCCACGGCGCGAGGACCGCTACGACGACCGTCGAGAAGACCGCCGCGATTTTGCCCCACGGCGTGAGTCGGCGCCTCGCCGGGATGCACCCGCGCACGACGGTTCGTTGGCGGCAAAAGCCGCAGCCGCGTTGCGCGCCTTGGGTGGCGACGCCGCCCCGCGCCGGGCCCCGAGCCGTAACCCAGACCGCTACGACCGCCCTGAGGGTCGGGGTCGTTCTTTCCGTGACGATCGCAGCGACCGAATGGACCGCAAGGACCAAAGGCCACGCGATACCGCGCCCCGCCGCGACATGGCTGCACCACCCCGCCGCAGTGCGGCACCCGATGCACAAGCACCTGTTCAAACCGCCAGTCACTTAGGGCCTAAAACCGAGGCGGAAAAGGCGGGCGGTATCCGCCTCAACAAGCGCCTTGCCGAATTGGGGCTGTGCTCGCGCCGCGAGGGTGACCAATGGATTGAAAACGGCTGGGTATTGGTCAATG
>JBMTSM010000278.1:0-2516 GCA_049448275.1 Burkholderiaceae bacterium | reverse complement strand
GACGATGGATGCCCAAAGCACCAATGAGATCGACCAAATCACGACCAAGGGCAGCGAGTTGCCCGGTACGCGGTGTATCAGCGTTCAAAAAGGTGGTTGGCGAGAAGCCACGAAGAGCTGGCACGATTACCCGGTAACCAGCCTGAACGAGATGTGGCACCACACGATCCCAAGTGTCCGGACTGTCTGGCCAGCCGTGCAACAACATCACAACGCCAGCAGCAGACGTGCCACGCGCAGGTTCAAATGCGCGGTAACCAACCCTTAAAAGGGGTGTGTTGACGAACTGGTAAATTGGAGCGGTCACGGTATCAGCGGTGTTCGAGTTTGTATTCACCCATGTCATTCCAGACATCCTGTTTCACGATCAAACCGTCTTGAATTTCGAAACGATCAATGAAGCGTATGCCCTCAAACGGGCGACCATCCAACCAGATGCCCGACAGTGTTCCTCGGGCATAAACCACAGTACCGGCATCAGCCCAGGACTCGTCGACCCCAGTGTAGGTTTTCTCTACACGCTCATAGCGGTTCTTGGCCCACGCTACGAGTTCAGTCAAGGCATGCATGCGCTGCCCTCCCGGAAACGTCATCTCAAAACTATCTGCCAAAAAGGCCTGCGCCGCATCCAGTTCCCGTGCCTGCATCGCTGCCAAAAAGTTCATCACACACGTGGCTGCGGAGGGATGGGCAGCATTGCCTGACGAAAAAACACGACCATCGCGCTGATAGGTCGCTGCCTCGAATATCACTGTTGTCACACCCGCCGGAGGTGCGGCGATGACCGATCGGACTGCTCTGGAGACGTGGTTGACAAGACGCGCACGTACGTCCTCATCGTAGCCAGGGAGCAAGGTTATTTCTGTCACGGGCATGTCAGTCTCCTGCGTACTTTTTAGCGGTGGCCATCAATGCTGGCGTTTCGATGACCGCATTCAGACCGTCAAAATCCAACATCTGATCGCGCCACGGGTCCGTCGTTTGGTGTGCCTGCAAGCTACCGTAGTAACCCTGCAATTGCTTAACCACTGCCCGCACGGTTCCACCTGGGAAAATCACGATCTTAAAACCATACGACTGCAACTCCGGTACGGGAGTGATCGGGGTTTTACCACCTTCAACCATGTTGGCAAGCAAGGGAATACGCCCGCCGAATAGTGCGCCAGCAGACTTCAACTGCGATGGATCTCGCAATGCCTCAATGAAGAGCGCATCGACGCCGCATGCCAGATACGCTTCTGCACGAGTCATCGCCGCATCCCATCCCTCAACCGCCAATGCATCGGTTCGCGCCATGATGAGGGTGTCAGGTGAGTGCCGTGCATCCAGTGCCGCTTTGATCTTCCCGCACATCTCATCGAGGCTGATCACGGTCTTGCCATCTAAGTGGCCACACCGTTTGGGAAAACCTTGGTCTTCAATCTGAATCATCGCCGCACCCGCACGCTCAAATCCACGTACCGTCCGTTGCATATTGAGCGCGTTACCAAAACCAGTGTCGGCATCCACGATCACGGGTGTATCCACGCGATCAGTGATCCGCGCCAAGGTGCTCTCCACTTCTGAGTAGGTGGTCAAACCGACGTCTGACCGACCCAAGTGGGTGTAGGCGATGGATGCGCCGGAGAGATACAAGCCTTCAAAACCCGCTTGCGTTGCAACCAATGCCGATAGCGGGTCGTAGACCCCTGGGCAAAGCAAGGCTTCGGTGGCTGTCAGTCTTTGTTTCAGCGTCATGGCAATCAGAGCCCTTTCAAATAGCTGGTCACACTTTTAGCCGCAATGGCACCACCGGCCAAAGCGCTCAATAGTCCGTTGCCTGAGAGATATCCCGATACGTGTGGTCCTGAAACACCGCGCGCTGCGCCACCAGCCGCCCAGAGGTTGGCCAAGCGGCTTCCATCAACCCGCTTGACGCGACAGTCGGCATCAACATCAAGACCGCCTTGGGTGTGAAAAATCGCCCCCGTCACTTTGATGGCATAAAAGGGGGCATGCAATGGTCGTACAAATTGACGGCCAAATTGATCACGTTCGGTATCCGCCATCTGTGCAAGTGTTTGGGCAAGCGCTGCCTCAGGGCAGCCAATCACAGCCGCCAGCGTGGGGAGGTCAGCACACACCTTGACCGCTCCCAAGGATTGCGCATCGATGTAGTCTGGAAAGGTCATGCCAAGCGTGTGAATAGGGTCATCGTAGACGCACCACGCCGTTTGGTTGGGCTGAGCGACGACCTGAACAGCGGCTTCGGAATAGCCTTGTGACTCGTCGTGAAACCGCTCGCCACGCGAATTGACCTGGATACCACCCTGAATCATCAGCGCCCAAGTCACCAAACTGCCGTGAGGCATCGCCCAAGAGCCATGCCCTTGATACGCCGACATGTCGGCCAAATTGGCACCCAGTGCCTCTCCCCACAACACCGCGCTGCCATCGTTCCCCGTGTGCCCTGCGAAAGTTGCATGGAGCATCTCCGGGATAAAGCGCGTCCGTAATTCGAGTGAGCCACCGTAACC
>JBMTSM010000277.1:0-2527 GCA_049448275.1 Burkholderiaceae bacterium | reverse complement strand
CCGTGCACGTGCGGCGTGGCCGGGGGCGATTCTGCCAGCTTGAGAAAACCGGTACCCAGCGTCCCAGCACCGATTTCGCTCACGGTCGCCTCACGAATACTCTCGATTTTGGCGTGGATGCGGATGGCGATGCCCGCGAGTGGGTGGTTGCCGTCCAGCACGACATGCTCGGGATAGATATCAGAGACAAAAAATAATTGGTTTTTGGGTGCTTCGGTGTTGCAACCTGCAGGTAGGCCCTCGAAAACCATGCCTTCTTCGATGTTTTCGGGGAACAGTTTTCGAGACTCCAGAAAAACCAAGGTCTCGTTGTAGTCACCGAACGCATCTTCGGGTTCGATCTGCAGTTCCACCCGTGCACCGACGGTTTTACCCATCAGGGCGTCTTGTAGCTTGGGGAGCAGGTCGTCGCTACCCACCAAAAATTCAATCGGCTCAGGCGTCTCATCGAGGATCTCGCCAAGCGTATCTTTCAGTGTCCAGCTCAGCCCAACGACACATTGTTCGGTGATTTTCATAGGACAATTGTCCCACGAACCCGGCGCGTCGCCACCAGCACACTGTACAAATGCCACACGATCTTGACCAACCTCTCGCGCTCCTCGCTAACCTAAGCCCCCGTGAATTCATGGAGAGCCACTGGCAGAAGCGCCCATTGTTGATCAAGGGCGCAGTGGATGTGAGCCGCCTTGGCTTGTCACAAAAAGTGATGTTTCATTTGGCCGAGCAAGCCGAGGTTGAGTCACGAGTCATCGCGCGCACAGGTGAATCATGGTCACTGAGCCAAGGTCCATTCTCTGCACGCAAGTTGGGCGGCTTAAGGGCTGACGCATGGACATTGCTGGTGCAGGGTGTCGAGCAACACCACTCCGACGCTGCCGCCTTACTGGCGTCCTTTCGGTTTTTACCCGATGCGCGCCTGGATGACTTGCTGGTTTCCTGGGCATCCCCCGGTGGTGGCGTTGGTCCACACTTCGACAGTTACGACGTGTTTTTATTGCAGATTTCAGGTCGGCGTCGTTGGCAAATTGGCCCCCAGACGGATTTGTCGCTGGTACCCGACTTACCTCTAAAGATATTGGCCCATTTTGAACCGACCGAGACGCACGTACTCGAGCCCGGCGACATGTTGTATTTGCCTCCCAAGTGGGCACACGACGGCGTAGCTGAAGGTGCGGATTGTATGACCGCATCGATCGGTTTCCGAGCGCCAGCACGCGCGGGTTTAGCCAATGAGGTCTTGGTGCGAATGGGGGAGATGTTTGAGGATGACACCCTCTATAACGACCCCGATCAACCAGCCACCGAGGCACCCGCATTGATGCCAGAAGGCTTATTGCGCTTTACTGCTGAGGCTGTGCAACGGCTGACCGCAGATCCCATCGCGCTGGCTTGCGCGCTCGGCGAAGTCATGACGGAGCCAAAACCTGGAGTCTGGTTTGAGGCACCGGAGATGCCATTTTCAGGCACGGTGCCATTACGCGTGAGCGTTAAATCAAAGCTTCTGTACGATGCCAACCACCTCTTCATCAACGGTGAAAGCTACCTTGCGGCAGGTCATGACTTTGAGCAGTTGCAAGCGTTGGCGAATACAGGCGCTATTGATGCAAAAGGCCTCGCGTCCTTGAGTGCGGACGCACAGGCCTTGGTCTCGGAGTGGTACGAGGCAGGCTGGTTAGAGGCCGATTTACTTTAAATCTGCCGCTAACAGGCTGAGCATGCGGTTGGCCAATTGGCCGTTCACCGGCTTGCCTGCTGCATCCAGCACGCGCACCAGATTGTTTGAGCCCTGGTTGGTCAAAACGATTTGGTATTGCAAGGCGACCGCATCGGCTTTCTTCGTGCCAAACAACTTGGAGAAGAAGCCTGGCTCTTCTTTGTTGTCGCCCTCATCAACGTAGCGCACGAAGTACACACCTTTGGATCGGTCACGGTCTTCAACCGTAAAGCCGGTGCGGTCAAGCGCCAAGCCCAAGCGACGCCAAGCACGTTCTTGCGAGTCGGTCAGTTGTAAGGTGACGTTTTCACCATTAGCTTGAACGGTCGCCTTGGGTAAAGCCACCGTTTTAGCGACTGCCTGAGCAGCCTCAGTGTCTGATGCGCCCAGGCGCAACATCACACGACGGAGAAATTCATTTTCAAGCTCGGGGTCAGCAGGGCGCGGTTGCCAACGGGTCTCTTGGTTTGCACCGCCCGTGTAGACCTCGATCATCCCGCGATGAGAGATGTAAATTTCTGTTTCGCCAGCGCCATTGCGCTCGATGCGGGTGCGAAACTTGTCCAGTTCACCGGTCGAGTAGAGCGTGTCGAGTAGTTTCCCTAAAGACTCGCGGATGAAGTCCAACGGCAGTTTGGCGCGGTTTTCTGCCCAGTCGGTTTCCATGATGCCGATGTCTCGGCGGTTGACGTTGAGCAAAAAGCCGCTGTCTTGCCAGAACGTCTCCAGGTCATCCCAAAGCTGCTCTGGGGCACGCTTCACGACCAGCCACCGCTGGTTTCCAGCGCGCTCGATACGAACGTCGCCTAC
>JBMTSM010000276.1:0-2529 GCA_049448275.1 Burkholderiaceae bacterium | reverse complement strand
GCCTGATGCGGTTGTAAATTTGGGCAAATTCGGGCATACACTCGTCACCTTGCGAATTGCCTGAATCACCCCATGTCACCCATTGCCAATGAAGAGAGTCTGCGCGCCTACCCGTCGTTCATCCGGTATTGGTTCTCTCGGGTCATCAGCACATTGGCCAACCAAATGCTCATGGTGGCGCTGGCATGGCAAATGTACGACCTGACCAACAGCGCATGGGATTTGGGTTTAGTCGGTCTACTGCAATTCATACCAGCGCTGGTCATGACGCTGCCAGCAGGCCATTTCGCCGATCGATTCCACCGAGGCCACATCATCTCGCTGTGCATCCTGAGCCAGGCGGTTGTTGCAGCCGTCTTGTGGTGGGGAACCGCACAAGCTTGGGTCACCCGCGACTTAATTTTTGTGCTGTCGGTGGTGTTGGGCACCGCGAGGGCCTTTCAAATGCCCGCACAGCAGGCTATCGCACCTGCTTTAGTCAAAGAGTCTCTCCTACAAAAAGCCATTGCCTTGAGCAGTAGCGGAATGCAAGTAGCGATCATTGGTGGGCCTGCGCTGGGCGGCGTCATCTACACCGCTGGGGCGACTGCCGTTTACGGCACCTGCACCGCGCTCCTACTGATCGGCTTTGCTTTGATGCTCACCGTCAAGTACGTACGCAAACGCACGCAGCAGGGTATGAGCTGGGAAAGCGTGATGGCCGGTATTGGGTTTGTGTGGCAGCACAAAATCTTGTTAGGGGCCATTTCACTTGACCTCTTCGCGGTGCTTTTGGGTGGTGCCACGGCGCTGCTACCCATCTTTGCGCGCGACATCCTACACGTGGGTCCTGAGGGTCTGGGCGTTTTACGCGCGGCACCAGCAGTGGGCGCGTTGGCGGTCTCCTTGGCACTGATTCGGTGGCCTCTGCGCCGCAAGGTGGGCTACAAACTACTGGGCTCAGTGGGCATCTTTGGCATTGGCATGGTGGTGTTTGGCTTGTCCACCAGCTTTTGGCTGTCGGTTGCATCGCTGGCGATCACGGGTGCCGCCGACTCCATCAGTGTCGTCACCCGCCTCACCCTCATGCAACTGGAAACCCCTGATGAAATGCGCGGGCGAGTGTCTGCCGTCAACTCAATATTCATCGGCGCCTCCAATCAGCTCGGGGAATTTGAATCCGGCGCAACTGCGGCATTGATGGGGCCGGTCGCCTCGGTCGTTGTCGGTGGCATTGGTACCATTGCCGTCGCGCTGGCATGGATACGGTTATTCCCGAGCCTGGCGAAGCGCGACGAACTGGCGCCGACGCGACCCGCCTCAGCCACTTAACAGGGCGTTACTTGCCGTAACGCTCGCGCGCCAGCGCCGCACCCTCGCCGAGGGCTTTCAGTTTAGCCATAGCGACCTCGCGCGACATCGGTGCCAGACCGCAGTTGGTGCAAGGAATCAATTTGTCACGAGCCACAAACTGCAACGCTTTGCCAATGGTCTCTGCAATTTCTTCGGGTGTTTCGATCTGCTCGCTCGCCACATCGATCACGCCCACCATGACCTCTTTGCCATCCAGCAACTTGATGAGATCCATCGGTACGTGAGAATGGAAACACTCCAAACTCACCTGATCAATGCTGCTCTTGGCTAATGCCGGGAACACCTCTTCATATTGGCGCCACTCATGCCCTAATGCGTTCTTCCAATCGATGTTGGCCTGAATGCCGTAGCCATAGCAAATGTGTACCGCTGTTTTACAGGTCAGCCCTTGCACCGCACGTTCAAGCGCTTTGACGCCCCAATCTGCGGCCTCCTTCATGTACACGTTGAAAGCAGGCTCGTCGAACTGAATGATATCGACGCCATCAGCCTGCAGTGCCAACGCTTCCTCGTTGAGTAATTCTGCGAAAGCCATGGCCATCTTCACGCGATCACCGTAGAAACGGTCAGCCACGGTATCCACAATCGTCATGGGACCAGGCAAGGTGAACTTCAACTTCCGCTTGGTATGCGCACGCGCAAATTGCGCCTCAAAGGCGTGGACGCGGCCTTTCAGTCGCAACTTCTCAACCACCTGCGGCACCTGTGCGTCATAGCGATTGTTGCGGATACCCATGGTGACCTTGTTTTCAAAGTCAATACCCTCAACCGCCTCTAGGAAACCGTGCACGAAGTGCTGGCGTGCCTGCTCGCCGTCACCAATCACCTCAAGGCCGGCGTCCTCTTGCGCCTTGATCCATAGCAAAGTCGCATCTGCTTTGGCTTGGCGCAACGCGTCACCCTCTGACATCCACTTCGGCCAAAGCTTGTTCGTTTCTGCCAACCAACCGGGCTTGGGTAGGCTACCCGCAATCGCTGCTTCAAACATCGTGATCCTTTGCGTGAATGCGCCGTGGCGCAGAAACTGCCGATTTTAGCGGTCTTGAACCTGTACTTCTGTCGCCTCAGTCGCCAGAGCGCTCTGATAAACTGCCTCTGCCTGCCGCCGTAGTTCAATGGATAGAACGAGCGCCTCCTAAGCGCTAGATACAGGTTCGATTCCTGTCGGAGGCGCCA
>JBMTSM010000275.1:0-2530 GCA_049448275.1 Burkholderiaceae bacterium | reverse complement strand
CGGTCACAAGGTCGCCCAGAGTTCCGCGATGACCGTCGATTCGAGGAGCGCGCTGCACCTCGTCAAGATGCCCGCGTCGATCCGCGCTTTGCAGACCGAAGCGATCGTGGCGGTCGTTTTGAAAATCGGGCGCCACGTCCGGAAGGCCGTGCCCATGGCGCGCCTGCGCGAGGTCGTGACGACCGACGCGCTGCGCCTGCCCGGAGCACCGTACGACGTTAAATCGCGCGTTTTAACACTCGCATGAAGAAGCCAAACCTGTGACGCAGGTTTGGCTTTTTTCGTTGTATTCTGTCGGTATGCCTTTGCTTTTCAGTTCTTTTTGGCGAGCCGTTTCCTACTGCTTCATGCCGCGCGTGATCATGGGGTCATTTGTGCCGTTGGCGCTCATGATGGCCACGATTGTTGGCATTGGTTATTTCTACTGGGAAAGTGGTGTCGCACAAATCACGCTGTGGTTGCAAGACACCGAACTGACGCAGAGTGCGCTCGGCTGGCTAGATAGTGTGGGATGGTCGGGGTTACGAGCCGTTTTAGCGCCCCTCATCTTGCTGTTTGCCTTCACGCCCTTGGTCGTTATCGTGACCCTGCTGTTGGTCGCTGTCTTTATGACGCCGTTGATGCTGAATTTGGTTGCGACGCGGCGCTTCGCCAATCTTGAAAAACGCCGTGGCGCCAGTCTGCTCGCCAGCGTCTTGTGGTCTGCGGCGTCAACCGCAGCTGCGATTGGTTTGCTGGTGGTCTCCATCCCGTTGTGGTTCATTCCGCCCCTTATCCTGTTCGTGCCGCCGCTCATCTGGGGTTGGCTGACCTACCGGGTTTATGCTTTTGATGTGCTCGCTGATCACGCGTCGCGTTTTGAACGCGAGCAAATTTTCAAGCGCCACCGTCTTAACTTACTCATCATGGGTGTGGCTACAGGTTATTTTGGAGCTGCGCCAAGTCTGTTGTGGGCGTCTGGTGCGGTATTCATTGCCATGGCGCCGCTATTGGTGCCGCTCGCGATTTGGATTTACACGCTGGTTTTTGCCTTTTCCTCGCTTTGGTTTTCTCACTATTGTCTGGCTGTTTTATCAGCGATGCGCCAGATTGAACCCGCCCCGGTAGACCCCACCGTGATTGACGTAGAAGACGTTACAGACCTCGGTGATCCCCCGCCTCAACTGCCTAAGAACCCCTCCCATGAAGCCTAAGTTTGCTGCCCTCATCATTGGCGATGAGATCCTATCGGGTAAGCGTGAGGACAAGCACCTCACCAAGCTCATCAGTACGCTCGGCGAGCGTGGTCTCTCGCTGGCCTATGCCAATTACGTGGGAGATGACCCCGACCGCATCACACAGACCATCGCCCACATGGCGACCAGTGGTGACGTGGTGTTCTCTTTTGGTGGTATCGGTGCAACCCCCGATGACTACACCCGGCAATGCGCCGCCAAAGCGCTGGGGCGTTCGCTGGTGTTGCACCCCGAGGCCAAAGTGTTGATTGAGCAGCGCATGGCGGAGACCGCCATTGAGCGCGGCGAAACATACGACCCACAGAACCCAGACAACATCCACCGCTTAAATATGGGCGTGTTCCCAACAGGTGCGGCCATCATCCCCAACAGCTACAACCGTATCCCGGGTTTCAGCGTCGAAACTGACAGCGGGGGGCACCTTTACTTTGTGCCCGGGTTTCCCGTTATGGCATGGCCGATGGTGGAGTGGGTGCTGGATACGCATTACAGCGGGCACTTTGCGCGGGGTTCTTGGCAAGAACGGTCCTACGTGGTTTATGGGGCAATGGAGGCGTCCCTGACACCGCTCATGCTGCACCTGGAGTCGTGTCACCCCGAGATTCGAGTCTTCAGCCTGCCAAGCGTCGATCACCCTGAGCATGGTCGTCATGTCGAGCTGGGTGTGAAGGGACCCATGACGGCGGTTACCAAAGCGTTTGCTGAGATGGAAGCCGCGTTGCATGACATGAACATGAGGCTCGGCCCTCAATTGACCCGCGGGCACTGATAGCACCTTGTTTGCACCTTTATTGTGCAATTGTTATATTTTGGTGCATAATGCACTGAATTTGTGCATCAATGACTCCTATCAGCGCGAACATCTGTGTAAAAAAAGTGGGGTTCGTGCGAAAAGCCCCTTGATTCATGGATAGACTCCAAGCGCGCTGCACAGTACCCCTGTGTGGCACAGAACCTGCTAATTTCCCAGCAGCGATTCGCGCAGTACAACCTCGCTGCACCGTGCGCGAGGCAACGATTCAATTTTTAACCTTTCAGGAGATTTCTGATGGCCTATACCGTCGCAGATGTGATGCAAATGGTGAAAGACAACGACGTCAAGTTTGTTGACTTCCGATTCACCGATACCCGTGGTAAGTGGCAGCACATTACTGCACCAGTCTCTCAATTTGGTGAGAGCAAATTTGAAGAGGGTCAAGCGTTCGACGGTTCATCCATCGCCGGCTGGAAAGGTATCGAAGCGTCTGACATGTTGTTGATGCCCGAGGCTTCAACAGCGTTCATCGACCCGTTCT
>JBMTSM010000274.1:0-2534 GCA_049448275.1 Burkholderiaceae bacterium | reverse complement strand
GCCGACAGCGCGCCAATCTGTGACCCGATTCAACTCTACGACTGCTGCCCGACCAGCGATGGCGCCGCGGCTGTTGTCGTCGTGTCCGAGGCCATTGCAAAAAAGATCAGCCAAACCCTGAAGCACAGGGCTATCGAAGTACTGGCCAGCGTCCAAACCAGGGGGTCGCCCAGCATTGGTGGTCATCAAAATTTAGTGTCGTTCGATGCCACCGTTACGGCGGCAAAGCGAGCCTACGAAATGGCGAATGTAAAACCCGCTGACGTTGACCTCGTCGAATTGCACGACTGCTTCTCAATCGCCGAAGTCATCGACAGCGAGGACCTTGGCCTGGTGCCGCGTGGCCAAGGTGGCTATTGGGCGCATGAAGGTCGTACCGCCGTTGGTGGTGACATTGCCATCAACGCAAGCGGTGGACTGCTCGCGAAGGGGCATCCGGTGGGGGCAACCGGCGTCGGTCAAATATATGAGGTGGTCCAACAACTGCGCCACGCCCACCCCAATCAAGTACCTGATGCAAACACAGGCATGACCCACAACCTCGGTGGTGCCGGCGTTGCCTGCACCGTATCGATACTGCGGGGCGTTGCATGATTGCGCGGATGCGGTGTGCCCAATGCCAAACCACGCTCAGCGCGAGCGCGACGGTCTGTCCAGCATGTCTATCAAAAGACGCAGAGTCCTTTAGCCTTCCCGCTGAAGGCCGCTTGCTCTCATGGACAACCATTCGACGCGCACCGGCGGGCTACCCCGTTATGGCGCCCTATGACGTGCTTGTTGTCGAGCTGGCCCCCGGCATCAAGGTCACAGGACGACTCGTCGCCGAGAGCCCACCACCCACCATGGGTGCACACGTCAAAAGTGTGGGTCATGAAGACGGCTGTGACTTGTTTGTCGTGACCACCCTCTGATTTTTTCTGAAACAACCAAAAGCGTCAAAGCCACTTTCTATGAGCGACATCATTTACGAGACCGATGGCCCAGTCGCCATCATCACAATCAACCGACCAAGCAAAATGAACTCGCTCGATTTCGAGGCAAACGATGCCTTGGTCGAAGTCTGGCGGTCATTCGCGGCAGACGACGCGTTGCGGGTCGCCGTCATCACCGGTGCAGGCGAGCAAGCCTTCTGCGCAGGCGCCGACCTCAAGACCTACACCATGGCCTTCGCGCAAACATCGGCCCCCGAGTTTCGACGCCGCTATACAAACGGCCCCGGTTTTGGTGGCATCACCAGAAACCTCGACATCGACAAACCCATCATTGCCGCGATCAATGGATTTGCCATATCGGGCGGTTTCGAACTCGCCCTGGCCTGCGATGTGCGCTTTTGTTCGCCCAATGCGGAATTCGCTTTGCAGGATGCCAAATGGGGCTTTCATGCCTGCGATGGCGGATTGATTCGCTTGCCCCGCATCGTTGGTCATGGGCACGCGATGGACATCATCCTCTCGGGTGAACGAGTCGACGCAGAACACGCGTTTCGCATTGGCTTGGTCAATCGAATTTATCAATCCGATCGCTTGATGGAAAAAGCGCTGTCCTACGCGCACATGCTGGCATCGCGATCGCCGCTGTCACACCGTTTCGCAAAGGAAGTGATGCGCCGATCAATCGGAATGCCCATTGACGAAGCGCTGCGCCTGGAGTCACGTTCCTTCTTCGACGTCGGTCTGACCGAAGACTTGGCTGAAGGAACCACCGCCTTCAAAGAACGTCGCGACGCGGCATTCAAAGGCCGTTAATCTCAATCAACAGACCCCCACGGAGACCACCCATGCTTGAAAGCGAACACCTGTTTGAACTGCGACTCGACGTACCTCAAATCGTCGACCTGGGCCCAACACCCATGGGGCACCGGCGGATTGCAACGGTGGCGGGTGGTCATTTCGAGGGCGAGCGCATGCGTGGCACCGTCGAACCCTCGCCCGGTGGCGATTGGCTGTTACTCCGACCTGATGGGGTGCTGATGCTCGACGTTCGCCTGACCCTGCGCACACACGACCAAGCCCTCATCTACATGGCATACCGCGGCTTGCGTCATGGGCCTGCCGAGGTCATGCAAAAGCTCAACGCCGGTGAGCCGGTCGACCCCAAGCTCTATTACTTCCGCATGACCCCGGTGTTCGAGACCAGTGATGCGCGCTACGCCTGGCTCAACGGGATCATCGCGGTGGGTAGCGGACACCGCGAGCCCAGCGGCCCGATTTATCAGGTGCACGAAATTCTGTAACCGTTTGTAGTGTCTTCGTGCAAATCTTCCATAACGCTCATCACGCGCAACACGCGGGTCGTCAAGAGATGTATCGGGGGCGCCTAGTCGCCTGTCACGAGGTGCCGCAGCGCTTGCAACATGTGCTTGACGAACTGGCGCAGCGGCCCGTGGGTCACGTCACACAGCCCCCCGCTGATTTACCGCTTGATGCGGCTTTGCGCCAAGTCCACAGCGCTGACTACCTCGCGTTTCTGGCCAACGCCTGGGATGACTGGGTCGCATTAGACCCCGCCAATGCCGCGTTAGACGCGCTGCCCTC
>JBMTSM010000273.1:0-2545 GCA_049448275.1 Burkholderiaceae bacterium | reverse complement strand
CCGCCCACAAACCCCCACACCAAACGGAAAAGAAGCAAACTGGCTATGAAATAACCAATCCTAAAATGCCAAGTCAATGCGTCGTCACTCTCGAGGTTTCCCGTGATGAACATGGCGACGACGCTGACTGCCAGCATCCAATGGAATAGGCGGGTGGGAAGGTCCCAAACTCGTACGGATTTCATTGCCCTCTCCTCAAAATAATTGTCATCATGCCTGCGCAAAACCCATGCGCTCAGTTGGTTTTAATAAAAATTGCGCTGCCGGATTACACAACTTAGGGTACGCTATCAGCAACTTATGTCGAAAGGATACCCATGCGCCAAGTTCTATCAGCCCGTGCATTGATGGCTCTCATTTGTATCAGTTTTGCTGTCGTTTCCGCACCTGCGGCTGCGCAATTTAAAAATGCCAAGCATGCCGTCGAATATCGTCAGGGTGCATTCAAACTAATGGGTGTGCACTTCGGAAGTATCGGCGCGATGGTCAATGGTAAAAAGCCATTTGATGCAGCGCAAGCCGCATTCGACGCGAACGTCGTTAAAACCGTAAGCGCTTTACCATGGGCCGCTTTTGGCGATGAAACCGAATCGATCAAGTCAGACGCCCGCGAAGAAATTTGGTTGGAAAAAGAAGAGTTCCTCGCACGTTCCAAAAAAATGCAGACTGCGACAGCCGGCTTGTTGGAGGCTGCGAAAACGGGTGACCAGGCTAAATTGAAGGTGGCATTCGGGGAAACCGCGCGTTCGTGCAAGGCCTGCCACGACGCGTATAAGGAATAACCGAGTGCCTCAACGCGTCAACCTGTTTTTTACGCGGGTTGCGCCAAAAGGTCCTCGATCAGCGCATGCAATGACTCGAAATTGGGCGGACCGACAAATGATTTCACGATCTCGCCGCGCTTGTTCACGATGAACGTGGTGGGTGTGAGTTTCACATCACCCCACGCCTTTGCCAAGGTGTCGTTTTGATCTAATGCGACTTTGAACGGCAGGTTGCGGGTGTTCGCAAAGTTCAGCACATAGGTTGCGGGGTCGTAGCTCATGGCGACTGCAACCGTCTCGTAGCCCTTATCTTTGTAACGTTGATGCGTCTCGATGAGCTCTGGCATCTCCGCGACGCAACTTGTGCAACTTGTTGCCCAAAAGTTGACCAGTACCACCTGCCCACGCATTGCATTCAGTGTGGTGGTAGACCCGTCGATCAATAAAAACTTGGACGGTGGTGCGGCTGCATTCGAGCCACAGCCGGCCAACGCCACCAGCGCGACGCAAGCAAGCCAACCTCGCCACGTTGTCGCTAGACGGTTCGCTGCCAACCGGAGAGCGGTGTGGAGATCGTGTGATTGGTCGGATGTTAAAGGCGGGTTAACCATGGTCGTTTACACGTAAAAGTTGCATCTTGGCCCCGTTGTAGAGTCTCAGCGAGGCCTTGAGTTCCGCTTCAAAAGGGACCTTACGACACGCGCTTCGCAAGCGCCCTGGCGCTGGACTCAAGCCGCTCTTGCAAATACGCCCCATAGAAGTCAGGAACCGCGACACCCTTCAATCGCTCAGCCAGCTCTTTCCCGTTGGTATCGAAAAACAAAACGGTGGGCGCAAACCGCGCGTCCCATCGCTTACCAATCGAATCTGGCGACCGCAACACACCGTCAAAGTCGACGACTTGGCTGCCCGAGTCTCGCAGGTTCAACTGTACCGCGAGTACTTTGCCTTCTGCCATCATGGGTACCAAGTGCTGACGCACCAAGTCGCAATAAGGGCACCCTGGCAAGCTGGTCATGACGACCAGCGGAAACCCCTTTTTTTGCGCGAGGAAAGCGTGCCGGGGTAGGTCATTGGCGGGCGGCAGGTTCATGGCTGAATTATCTGTGAAATCAAGCGATCACGCCCGCTTTGCGCAAAGCGGTCAGTGCCGCCTCGTCGAGCGCTAACAACTCGCGGAGCAACACGTCCGTGTGCTCGCCAAGGGTGGGTGGCGGATAGTGATGCGCAACAGGCGTTTGGCTAAGTTTCAGTGGGCTCGCAACCAATGACACGTCATCGGCGAAAGCGTGCGACCACCGATCGACCATGCCCCTTGCTTGCACCTGAGGGTCATCGAATACCTCGGCGAGGTTATTGATGGGGCCGCAGGGGACTTTGGCTGCCTCTAGGGCGCTTAGCCAGTGCTGCTTGGCCTGCTGTCGTAACAGTGCTGCAATCTGCGGCACCAAAATGTCGCGGTGCCGCACCCGCGCCGCATTGGTACTGAAGCGGCTGTCGGTCGCCCACTCTGGCTGATTAATTACGTTGCAGAATTTGGCGAACTGCCCGTCGTTGCCCACCGCTACGATCAGGTATTGCGGCTCGCCAGTCGGTGCAGGCGCTGCCTCAAACACCTGATACGGCACGATATTTATATGCGCATTACCCGCCCGGCCTGGGACTTTGCTCTCCGCCCGGCCGCGTACCAAATAGTTTGCCCCTAAGTTCGCCAACATTGCGACCTGCGTGTCTAACAACGCCATGTCGATGTGCTGTCCTTCTCCGGTGGCTTCGGCATG
>JBMTSM010000272.1:0-2561 GCA_049448275.1 Burkholderiaceae bacterium | reverse complement strand
AACCAACAGGCCCAAGCGCGTGCCGCTGGCTTGTGCACCCTGGGTTCGCTGGGAGACGGCGCCACCGCCAACAACCTCAGTGTGCTGATCGGCGCCAGTACGGGCCTCCCGCTGGCAATCGGCGCATGGGTAGCCACCGCACGCTACAACGATTGCATGAAAGCCGCGCAAACCGCCTACCTCACGCATGTTGCGCCACAGCTTTGGGCTGAGGCGCAACGAGAGGCACGCTTACAGCGCTGATTTGATGAGGGCTTCGAGGGTATGCGTATCTTTCACAAACGCACGAATACCCTCGCTCAATTTGTCGGTTGCCATGGCGTCTTCATTGAGCGCAAAGCGGAACGCAGCTTCCGACAATGGGGTTCGTGTGTGATCTTCCGCAAAGCCAAAGTCAGCGGGCTGTGCGGCATCAAGCGCTTGGGGCAAGGGCTCCGTTGCATCGCGCAATTGGGCCAGCAGGTCAGGGCTGATGGTCAGCAAATCGCAACCCGCCAGCGCCCGGATTTGTCCGGCATTGCGGAAGCTCGCCCCCATCACCTCGGTCGCAACGCCATGGCGCTTGTAGTAGGCATAGATACGGGCCACTGATTGGACGCCGGGGTCATTTGAGCCCGCATTGGCCTGTTCGTCCCAGTTGGCGCCCGCCTGCTTTTTGTACCAGTCATAAATGCGGCCCACGAAGGGGGAAATCAACTGCACCTTGGCGTCCGCACAGGCCACCGCTTGGGCAAAGGAGAACAACAGCGTGAGGTTGGTATGGATGCCTTCCGCTTCCAACGTGGCTGCGGCCTGAATACCCTCCCACGTCGAAGCCATCTTGATCAGGATACGGTCATTGCCGATACCCGCGGCATTGTAGAGCGCCATCAGCTGACGGGCTTTGGCGATCGTAGCGGCTTTATCAAAGCTCAAGCGGGCATCCACCTCAGTCGATACGCGACCGGGGATCAGTTTCAAAATTTCACAGCCAAAACCCACCAACAACACATCCATCACTGCGTCAATAGTGGCTGTACCCTTGCCAGCCACCTTGGCCTCGGCGACGGCCTTGGCTAACAGCGGTTGGTAGGCTGGCATCTGCACCGCCTTCAAAATGAGTGAAGGATTCGTGGTGGCGTCTTGTGGTGCATAAGCCGCAATTTGCTGGAAATCCCCGGTATCGGCAACGACGGTTGTGAACTGTTTGAGGGCTTCGAGCTGATTCATTTGTGACTTTCAGTTGTGGGTTGGATGAAATAAAGTTACATTTAAGACACCGTCAATATTGTAACTTGTGCCAATTTTAGCGCGCCAAAAAACCATGCTCGATCGGATCACCGCCTCTCTTTCGTCACTGGCCCCTGCCGAACAACGTGTCGGAAAACTCGTGCTGCTGGATCCCCGCAGTTTTGCCAGTTTGCCTGTAACCGAGTTAGCAGCCCGCGCCCATGTGAGCAAGCCGACGGTGGTGCGCTTTTGCCGCAGCATGGGGTACGACGGCCTGAGTGATTTCAAGTTGAAGTTGGCCGGCACCGTCAGCGAGGGGGTGCCCTTTATCCACCGCAGTGTGGACCTCGATGACAAAGTCAATGACGTCTTGGTGAAGGTCATCGATAACAACGTTGCGGCCTTTTTGAAGTACCGCAACGACGCCTCGACCGCAGCCATCGAGAAGGCCGCTGGTGCACTTCTCAACACCTGCGTACTAGGGAAGCGGATCGAATTTTTTGGCGCCGGTAACTCCGGCATCGTGGCGCAGGACGCGCAGCACAAATTTTTCCGTTTAGGCGTATCCACCGTGGCCTACAGCGACGGCCACATGCAAGTCATGAGCGCCTCGATGATGGGGCCGGGCGACTGCGTGGTCGTGATTTCTAACTCCGGCCGCACCCGCGACCTCATGGACGCCACAGACATCGCCCGCAAACACGGCGCCACCACCATCTGCATCACCAGCAGCGGCTCACCGCTGGCCAGCGCCGCGCACATCCACCTCGCCGCCGACCACCCCGAAGGCTACGACCGCTACAGCCCCATGACCTCGCGCCTGCTGCACCTCACCATCATCGACATCCTCGCGACCTTGGTCGCATTGCGCATGGATGGCGCGCAATTGTTACCCCGCCTGAAGGATATGCGTACCAATTTGCGCAGCAAACGCTACGCATAACAACACTTTGCGACAGTAGCTGCTATGGCTGCTGTTGCAGTCGCTGGCGTTGCTTCTGCTCAAGCCACCATCACTGGTGCAATTGGCTTTGGTATCCAAGACTCTTCTAACCAAGCACGTGAGGTTTCATGGACCGACGGCAAAGTCACTTTCGCTGCTTCTGAAGACCTCGGCGGCGGCATGTCTGTATCAGGTTCAACAACTCTGGCATTGGGTGACCAGAGTGGCAACGCAACTGGTGACGGTTCATCACTGTCAATCTCAGGCGGCTTCGGTAAAGTGGCATACACTAGCGCAGCTGCAGATGCAGACGTCCTCGGTGTTGCCAGCTTGCCCTACAGCACCAACAACGTTTTTGGTCGTGCGGCATCTGGTATCGGCGCAAACTACTCAAACCTGACATATACCC
>JBMTSM010000271.1:0-2586 GCA_049448275.1 Burkholderiaceae bacterium | reverse complement strand
GTTTGGGCAACTTGTGCCGGCGCATCATCATCTGCGGCGGTTCCATCCTTCATTCCGTCTTTAAAACCCTTAACGGCGCCACCCAAATCAGAGCCCAAGTTTTTCAGCTTTTTGGTGCCAAACACCATCACAACGATGAGTAGGACGATGAGCCAATGCCAAATCGAAAACGTTCCCATGAGAATCTCCTAAATCTTGTTCCGGCGCCACGGGCGCGCGTCTTTCAAAGCCGAATTCTACGTTGCATCGACCCCTTTTCCTCGTATTAAAGCAAATTCGGCTGAAAGTTTCCCCTCAGCGGGCTAAGCCCTTACCGAGGCATCGGACTAGCCCTTCGTCCACGGACGAGGCCCCCCCATCACATGCACGTGCAAGTGATGGACCTCTTGGCCGCCGTGAGCACCGGTATTGATCACCACTCGAAAACCACCGCTGGGATAAGGCTCGCAACCTTGCTCTAGTGCGAGTTGCGGCGCTAATGTCATGATTTTGCCCATCAGGGCGCCATCGGCCTGCTCCAGGTGCGCCATAGAGGTGATGTGCTTTTTCGGTACGATCAAAAAATGGATCGGCGCCCAGGGTGCAATGTCGTGGAAGGCGTAGAGATCATCGTCTTCATAGACTTTTTTACTGGGTATTTTCCCTGCCGCGATTTTGCAGAACAGGCAGTTATCAGCGGTTGCGGACAGCTCAGTGGACATCACAAATTACCCTTTACGTCACAGTGGCATTTCTCGGCCCGAATTCAAACCTATGAATCCTCGGATCACCCGAATTAAAAACCAAATTGAAATTAACAACCAGGCGATCCAGCCTGGCCACAGAAACAGTAACCACAGCGGGGTGGTCACCACGTAACCGATACCCGCCCAGAAAACCGAACGCAAGCGCCACGAAAAGTGCGACGCATACCAGGTGTCTGTGGCATCCACGCGCTTGTACATGTCGATGACCAACGCGATCAATAGCAACAAGGGGCCCCATTGCCCACCAGGTACCAAAGCACCTATCGCAACGATGGTGTGCAAAACATAGCTGACGACACTGGTCGTATTGAGACTTTGCAGACGCCGCGCCTGCACTTCAGGGGTATCAAAGGGCGGCGGTGCGCTGCCTGCCATGATCAGGCGCCTGGTTTGTGCGTAGAGGCCTGCACCGCATCGTCTGCGGCACGCTGTGTGGCTTTGCGCAGGGCTTTTTCCTCTAGCCCACTCAGGCCCTCACGACGAGCCAACTCTGCCAATACAGCGGCGGGCGTGAGATCGTAATACGCTAACGCAATCAGGCTATGGAACCACAGGTCGGCCATCTCTCCCACCAAATTTTGACGGCAGCGCGCGAGCGCCTCGTCACCTGATGCGGCTTGCAAGTCCTTCGCGGCGAGCACGACTTCGGTGGCCTCTTCGCCTACTTTTTTCAAAAAGCTATCAGGCCCTTTATCGAGGAGTCTCGCCACGTAACTGGTGGACGGATCGCCACCCGCGCTGGGCTTGCGTGTTTCGATCACGCCGGCAAGTCGTGTGAGCGTATCGGTATCGCGCATCTTTCGTTACCTATTTGTAAATGGCTTCAGGGTCTTTCAGTATGGGATCAACGCTGACCCATTCCCCACCCGTTAAAGACCGGTAAAAACAACTGTGACGACCCGTGTGGCAGGCGATACCGGGATCATGCCCGAGCTGGGTCACCTCTAATAGGACGACATCGGCATCGCAATCCACGCGAATGCTGTGGACCTGCTGGACGTGCCCCGACTCCTCCCCTTTGTGCCATAGCTTCTGCCTCGAACGGCTGAAGTAAACCGCGCGCCCCAACTCATGCGTTAACTCAAGCGCCTCGCGATTCATCCAGGCAAACATGAGCACATCACCACTGCCCTTTTCTTGGGCAATTGCGGGGACGAGCCCCTGCGCATCCCAACGAATGGTGTCTAACCAACTCATGCGACGGGCCGATCTTGGCGGACCGAAATACCTTGGCTTGCCATCAATGCCTTTGCCTCACCCACGGTGTGCTCACCGAAGTGAAAGATGCTGGCCGCCAACACCGCGTCAGCGTGACCCTGCGCAATGCCATCGACCAAATGCTGAAGGTTACCCACCCCACCCGAGGCGATGACCGGCACCTGCACCACATCACTGACAGCGCGCGTGAGTGCAAGATCAAAGCCCGACTTGGTGCCGTCTTTGTCCATGCTGGTGAGTAAAATTTCGCCCGCACCGGCACTCACCATGGTTTGCGCCCAAGCGACAGCATCGAGGCCCGTGTTCTTGCGTCCACCGTGGCTGTAGACATCCCACCCCTCACCTTTAATTTGAGCGTCCTCGCCTGTGCGGCGCTTGGCGTCAATGGCGACAACAATGCATTGCGAGCCATATTTAGCGCTCGCGGCATTGATGACATCGGGGTTGGCAATCGCGGCTGAATTGAAACTGGTTTTATCCGCACCCGCGTTGAGTAACCGGCGGACATCCTCAACCGTTCGCACGCCACCCCCAACGGTTAGGGGAATGAAGACTTGCGATGCAACTGCCTCGATCATGTGCAGTGTCAGATCGCGGTTATCACTGGTCGCTGTGATGTCCA
>JBMTSM010000270.1:0-2595 GCA_049448275.1 Burkholderiaceae bacterium | reverse complement strand
CTTGCCGCCATTCTGCTGGCCAGCGACCAGATTCGCACCGGGCTACTGATCGCCTCGGTCGGCTACCTGCTTTACTTGGCAGCCAAGATTGCCTTTGCAGGGAGTCAAATCGCTTTCAAGGAAGCTGCAAAGGCACCGGGCATTCGCGATGGCTTGATGCTTCAAGCGGTGAATCCGAAGGCCTATGCAGTGAACACAACTTTGTTTATGGGCTTTGCTTTCATGCCCGACAACCTCATGCTTGAGACGGCACTGAAGTTTCTCATCATGAACGCAATTTGGGTCCCCATTCACTTTGCGTGGCTGTTTTTAGGCATCACTGTGCGCCGCCTCAATTTGGCGCCAGCAGCGCAACGTCGCATCAACGTCGCGATGGCCGTGGCCATGCTCACCGTCGTAGGCTTGGCGCTGGTGGCCCCTAAGTAAGCGGTCTACTCACACAACCGCATCAACCGCGTAGCCGAATTGTGGTGTCAACTCGCCCCCTTTGGTGATGCGCACAGCACAGTACTTGAACTCGGGGATTTTGCCGAACGGGTCGAGTGCGGGGTTGGTCAGCTTGTTAATCGCTGCCTCGTAATAGGCGAACGGCACAAACACAGCACCGGCGGGTGTGCCCTCATCCAGACGCGCAATCAAACTCACAGAACCTCGACGGGTTGCCAGCGTCACCACATCACCAGGGACCACACCCAGTTGCCGCATGTCTGCCGCACACAAGCTGGCAGTGGCTTGGGGCTCGATGGCATCCAACACGGCCGCACGGCGCGTCATGCTGCCGGTGTGCCAATGCTCCAGTTGTCGCCCCGTGATAAGCACGTGCGCATAGGCATCATCCGGTCGCTCGTTGGCAGGAATCAAATCAGCAGGAACCAACTTGGCACGACCTGTTGGCGTTGGGAAGTCATCAATGAACACAGTGGGTTGCCCGGCATCCGTGTCTGACAAGCAGGGGTAGGTGACACTGGACTCACGGACCAGTCGCTCCCATGTGATGCCCGCAATCACCTCGTGCATGGCTTGGCGCATCTCCTCATAGACCGCCGCGGCACCGCCATGGGCACCGGGGTAGTTCCAGTTCAAGCCCATGCGCTGCGCGATGGCTTGGATGATGCTGAGATCGAGGCGCGCTTGTCCGGGTGGACTCACCGCCGGCTGCCCTAACTGAACCATGCGATCGGTGTTGCTTACAGTGCCCAACTTTTCAGGCCAAGCGGAGGCGGGTAAGACCACGTCGGCTAGCCAAGCGGTCTCGGTCATGAAGATGTCTTGAACCACCAAGTGCGAGAGCGATGCAAGCGCATGACGCGCGTGATTGAGATCGGGGTCGCTCATCGCGGGGTTCTCGCCCATCACATACATGCCACGAATTTTGTGGGGATCGCCCTCGGGTGCCAACACCTTATCCATCACCTCGACCACCGTATAACCCGGCTGATCGTCCAACGGGGTACCCCAGAAAGATTCGAACCACGCATGGGCCTTGGGGTCAGTCACGCGCTGATAGTTGGGGTACATCATCGGGATCAAACCAGCGTCGCTTGCGCCCTGCACGTTGTTTTGTCCACGAAGCGGGTGCAAGCCCGAGCCAGGTTTACCAATCTGTCCGGTCACGGAGACCAAGGCAATCAGGCAACGCACGTTATCCGTGCCATGCACGTGTTGGCTCACGCCCATGCCCCACAACACCATGGCGCTCTTGGCCGTTGCGAACGCACGCGCTACTTCGCGAATGGTGTCAGCCGAGATACCACAAATGGGTGCCATGGCCTCTGGGCTATAGCCTTCGACGTTGGCGACCAGCGCGTCATAGTTTTCCGTGCGGGTGGCGATGAAGTCAGTATCGACCAGATTTTCTTCAATGATGACGTGCAACATCGCATTGAGCAGCGCCACGTCGGTATCCGCCTTAAACGGCAAAACACGCCAGGCATGGCGGGCGATGTCGGTCACGCGGGGGTCGGCCAACACGATGCGCGCGCCACGTTGGGCGGCGTTCTTCATCCAGGTTGCAGCGACGGGATGGTTCGCCGTTGGGTTCGAGCCGATGATGAAAATCAAATCGGCATGCGCCACATCGTTGACCTGGTTGCTCACTGCGCCAGAGCCCACGCCCTCTAACAACGCCGCCACGCTCGATGCATGGCACAGGCGCGTGCAGTGATCGACGTTGTTTGAACCAAAGCCGGTCCGCACCAATTTTTGAAACAGATAGGCCTCTTCATTCGAGCCCTTTGCCGAACCAAACCCAGCCAAGGCTTTGGGTCCGTGCTGCGCTTTGAGCGTGTTCAGACCACCGGCGGCCAGATCCAAGGCCTCGTCCCAGGTGGCCTCTCTGAACACCAGCGACCAGTTCCGCGCATCGCGGCTCAAGGCCTCGAGTTGCGCGGGGTCTTTGGGCGCGTCTGCACGGCGGATCAAGGGTGTGGTCAGGCGGTGCGGGTGGTGTGCGTAGTCAAAACCGAAACGACCCTTCACGCACAGACGTGATTCGTTGGCGGGGCCTTCACGGCCCTTCACGCCCACAATCTTTTCGTCACGGACCTGGTAGGTGAGTAAACAGCCGACACCACAGAACGGGCAGACCGAATCGAC
>JBMTSM010000269.1:0-2645 GCA_049448275.1 Burkholderiaceae bacterium | reverse complement strand
GGGAAGGTATAGGGATAAGCGTCATCGGCAATCAGATTGCGACGGCGGAACGCGGCAGGGTCCATACCCAGGGCGCGTGCGCCCTCGTCGACGATCCCTTCCGTCAGTGCCACTGCGATGGGGTGCCCCACGGCGCGGTACTGGCAAGTGACGTTTTTATTCGTGAATACCACGTTCAACTTGGCGCGGTAGGCCTTGTGCTTGTATGGACCACCCGTTAGGTTGACCACTTGGTTACCCTCGATACCACTGGTACGGGGGTAGACCGAGTAGGGCCCAATGCCGGTCAGATCGTCGAGGTCGAAGCCTAGAATATCGCCCTCTTTGGTGCACGCCATACGAACCGTGGCGATGTGCTCACGGGCATGAATGTCGGACAAAAATGATTCCAAGCGGTCGGCCATGAATTTCACTGGTCGCTTCAGCATCACAGACAAGGCTGCGGTCGCCATCTCGTCAGGATAAACGTGTACCTTGATACCAAACGAGCCGCCGACATCTTTGCAAACGATACGGACATTGGACTCGGGAATTCCCAAGTGGCGAGACATGATGTCTTGCATCATGTGGGGTGCTTGCGTGGCTTGATAAACGGTTAGGCTGTGGTCTGCCGGCTGGTAGTCAGCCAGAACCGCCCGGGGCTCGTTGGTAACGCCCGTGTGGCGAGCGAACTTGAACGTTTTTTCAACAACCACATCCGCTTTTGCGAAGGCTTCGTCAAAATCATCAGTCTTCAGTTCGCGCTGGAAACAAATGTTGTCGCCCAGCTCGGGATGAATCACGTAGTCCCCTTTAAGGGCATCCGCCATCTCAACGATGACGGGTAAAACCTCGTAGTCCACCTGAACAAAATGCAAAGCGTCCTCGGCCTGGCGTCGCGTCTGGGCCACGATGGCTGCGACCGGCTCGCCTTGCCAGCAGGCACGGTCGATCGCAACGGCGTGCTGCGGCGCAGACTTGATACCTTTGAGGTGCCCTAAGACGCCGACCCATGGCGTGCAATAGGCGGCGATGTCGCTACCGGTAAACGCGCCGATAACGCCCGGCTGCTTTTTGACCGCGGACAAGTCCATCGATTTAATCAAGGCATGCGCGTGTGGGCTGCGGACGTAGACCACATGCGCCAATCGCGGCAGGCGCATGTCGTCGATGTACGCGCCGCGTCCCTCGAGCAGGCGCTTGGCGCCAGCGCGTGGCGCTGATTGGCCAATGTAGCCGCGCTCGGTCGTTGCGGCATCTTTGGTTTGGCTTGGGACTTCCATTCGTGCATTCATCGTGCCACCCCCGCTAACTCTCCTGTGCGACGAGCCACCAAAACCGACTCAATGGCGCTGACAATCGCCTGATACCCCGTGCAACGGCAATAGTTACCGCTGATGTGATCGCGGATTTCATCACGCGTCGCATCCGGATGATTTTGAACAATATTGAGGGCACTGAGCAACATCCCAGATGAACAAAAACCACATTGCAAGGCGTTGTGATTTAGAAACGCCGCTTGCAAATCAGCCAATACACCTGACTCGCTCAGACCTTCAACCGTTTCGACATGTTTGCCGTCACATTGCACGGCCAAGGTGAGGCAGCCCCGCACCACCTTGCCATCCACCATGACCTGGCAGGCACCGCAAACGCCGTGCTCACACCCCAAATGCGAGCCCGTCAAATCAAGCTCTTCACGCAAAAAATCAACCAAATGTTGTCGCACCAATACGGGGCGCTCTACCTGCTCGGCGTTGATGCGCAGGCTGATATCACAACGCTTTTCTGTCATGCACTTTTCTCCAATTCACGAAGGCTACGGGCGAGCAGCACTTTGGCCCAATGCAACTTGCCCTCCGCTGAGCCGTGCAGATCACCTCGAGGCGACAAGTCATTCGCGAGGGCGTTTTGTGCCGCTTCGATAAGCGCGTGGTCTGGCTTGTTGCCAACCAGCGACCGCGCAGCCGCCTCGGCAAGCACTGGCGTGTCGCCAATTGAGAGGTACGCCAAACGCGCGGCGGTAATGACGCCACTTTTCACGGTGAAGGCCGCTGCCAACCCGCACAACGCGTAATCACCTCGGCGCCGAGTCAGCTCGTCAAAGATCATGACCTCGTCAGTCGACACTTTCGGGAATGTCACAGCGACCAGTAACTCGTCCTCTTTGCGGGCGGTCTCATACAAGCCCAAGAAGTAATCCTGCGCCGCCACATCACGCTGGCCATCCGGCCCGATTAAAGTAATGGTGGCATTCAGAGCGAGGGACACCGCTGGGTATTCGGCAGCAGGATCAGCCAGCGCCATGCTGCCGCCGATGGTACCCACGTTACGAATGGCCATGTGCGCGACATGCGGGACGCTCTGCCACAGCAAAGGCACCTTTTGTGCGATCAGGGCACTGGACTCCAACGTCGCATGCGTTACCAGCGCGCCAACACGAATGCCATGCGCGGTCTCTTGAATGTCTCTGAGTCCATCAATACCCGTGATGTCGACCAAAATCTCGGGCATGGCGAGCCCAAGGTTCATGATCGCCATGAGGCTTTGACCGCCTGCCAATACTTGTGCGCCGGCGCCGTACTGTTGTAGCAACCGCAGTGCCTCAGGCAGGTCTTTGGGTTTAACGTAGTCGAAAGCGGGGGCCTTCATGCTTTGCGCTCCTG
>JBMTSM010000268.1:0-2665 GCA_049448275.1 Burkholderiaceae bacterium | reverse complement strand
TAATTTTGGTGGGTGACGCCGTTGGATTCGTCCCCTTTGCAATGGTGTCGGTGCTGCTTTCATTCGCGCTGTTGCCCATCACCATGGCTCGGGTGCAGCAGCCCGATACCGTTGAGGCACCCCGTTTGAGTTTGGTCAGTTTGTGGCACACCTCGCCATTAGGGGTGACAGGGGCCGTTGTTTCTGGCTTGATTAGTGGTGCGTTTTTTGGCCTCGGTGCGGTCTTTGCCGATCGGATTGGGTTTGACGCCACGTGGGTTGCCGCCTTCATGGCCTCTACGATTTTGGGTGGCGCCGTGTTCCAGTGGCCCGTTGGTCGATTGTCAGATCGACTTGATCGCCGCTCGGTACTACTGGGGTGCTGCTTACTCAGTGCCGGCTTGGCCGTGATTGGTTACGTCTTGGTTTGGATTTACCCCACTTGGCTCGTGGCGTTGGGGGCATTATTGGGCGGCATGCTGTTCACCATTTATGGCCTCAGCATTGCGCACGCCAATGACCAAATTCATGTCAGCCGTACGCTAGAGGTCACCGGTGGTCTGCTCCTGGTGCATGGCATGGGGGCGGCAGTGGGGCCTACGATTGCAGGCGTCGTGATGGATCTTTTGGGTCCAGGTTCTCTGATGCTGTATTTCGGCATCGTGTGTGCTGGACTTGCGGGATACACCGTTTACCGGACGCGCGTTGCACCGCCCGTACCACCAGAGGAAAAAGTCGACTTCGTGCCCATGGGCAGTGGCACACAAACGACCGTTCAGCTCGATCCGCGAACGCCTGATCCCTCTGATCCCGCCGACGCCGCTGCGTTCGAGCGCCCGGCATCGCCTGAACCAGCAGCCAGTTAGATAGCCGCCATCGCCTCTAGCGCATTGAGTGCCAATTGCGCGGCTTCCTTCGGCTTCTCAAAAACAAACAGGTGTCCGCCCTCAATGGTTTGCCACCGCGGTGGCATGGCACTGCCAACAATCCGTTGTGCAAAGTGGGCACCCACTTGACGCATTTCGACGGAGTGGGTCCCCGCGATGAAGGACACAGGACACGACAGCGGGTGCTTGCGCAGCAAGCGGTCAACGTTGTGCGGCAAGGTGTTATAGATCTGAGTTTCGACATCGCGGTCAAAGCGAAGTTGGCAATGGGTTTGACCGTTTGTATCGCTCACAACTTCCGTGCCGTGGGTCACATAATCATTCAAGCAAGCGGGATCCCATTTCGCGAAAACCTTTTTTGTTGACCACTGTGCAAGCGCCTCCGCTTGGCTGGGCCATTGGTTACGCCGTTGGCTGCTGATACGTCCTGGCGACACGGATTTAATGAGTTGCGTGTGTTTGCTCGCTGCGATCAATTTAGAGCGCCAACCGGTCAACAGTGGGGAGTCGAGCAACAGCACCCCCGCAATTTTCTGTCCACCCAGCTCGGGGTGTTTGGCTGCACACATCACGCTCAGAACGCCTCCGAGCGAGTGGCCAACCAACCATGCTGGTGACTGGGCTTTGGCCATTTCTGCGGTTGCAAAATCTGCGAGCTCTTGCACCAAATGCGGCCAATTGCTTGTCACTGGATAGGCGGGGTTGTGCCCAAACCGATCAACCGCTTTGACGCTATACCCGCGAGCGCGCAAGGACTTGAACAGTTGGCTGTAGGTCCCCCCCGGAAAACTGTTGCCGTGAGAAAAGATAACCAAGGGAACCGCAGGGTGATGAACGCTCATTTATCAGATCAGAGAAATTTAGTTGCCGCTGTTGCGAACCTGTAATTGCTTCATGCGGTAAACCAGGTCGAGCGCTTCACGAGGAGACAAGGCATCGGCATCGATTTGTTGCAATAAGGCTTCTAGAGGGCTGGGTTCGACGTCCGGGAGTGCCTGCGGCGCGGCAAACAAGTCAACCTGTGATTGCGCATCGGCGTCTTTGCTCTCAAGCGCGTGCAGGGTTTGTTTGGCTTGTTGTACGACTGTCGATGGGACACCTGCCAGGCGCGCGACTTGCACACCAAAACTGCGACTGGCCGGCCCCGCCTCAATCTGATGCAAGAACGCAATCCCAGATTTACCCGATTCGATGGCTGATACGTGTACGTTTTGCGCTGCGTGGTGGTCGGCCGGGAATTGCGTTAATTCAAAGTAGTGGGTCGCAAATAAGGTGAGCGCCTTGCGTTTATCGTGTAAGTTGGTGGCGATCGCAGCAGCCAGCGCCAAACCATCGTAGGTTGATGTGCCGCGTCCAATCTCATCCATCAAGACCAGCGATTGCTCTGTCGCCGCGTGCAGTATCTGTGCGGCTTCCGTCATCTCCAGCATAAAAGTGGACTGGGCGTTGGCCAAGTCGTCAGCTGCGCCAATGCGTGTGTGAATGGCATCAATTGGGCCGATCCGGCACGCATTGGCAGGCACGTAGCTGCCCATACTGGCGAGCAAGACAATAACCGCAACCTGTCGCATGTAGGTTGATTTACCGCCCATGTTGGGTCCGGTAATGATCTGCATCCGTCGCTTGCTGTGCAGGTGGGTGTCATTGGGTATAAACGTGGCTGATCGCCCAGCGCTCGCGGTGGCCGTCGCACTTTGTAACCTGGCTTCAACAACCGGGTGACGACCAGCCGAGATATCGATACCCGGCTCTGCCGCAAAAGTTGGCGCGACCCAATGAAGGGTGTGAGCGCGCTCAGC
>JBMTSM010000267.1:0-2692 GCA_049448275.1 Burkholderiaceae bacterium | reverse complement strand
CTCTTCAAACGGGGTGAGTTTGACCTCACGGAAGTAAGCCGCGTTGTTAACGAGCCCATCGATGCGACCGGTTGCGTCCATGGCGGTCTTCGCCATCGCGCGGGTGGATTCCTCTGAACTCACATCGACCTTTGAAAAGGTCGCGCCAGCGCCAATCGCCTTGAGTTGCGCCATGGTGTCCTCTGCGTCGTTCATATCTGCGACGACCACATGCGCACCTTGCTGGCCCGCGCCGAGCGCGAACGCCTGCCCAATGCCGGTCGCGGCACCGGTCACGATGATGGTTTTCCCCACGAGTAAGTCATGTCCATTGTTTGTTTGCATAAAGCGGCTCCTGTTAAAAAATTGACTGTTAGTGGTGTTTGTGTTTCATCTGCTCGGTGGTTTTCGTCAGTTCCACTTCGGTGTCAATGCGTGATATGACCCGCTCTCGAACGGGACCTCTGACATCAACTTCAACGGCCCAGATACCCGGCATTTGCAGCTGGAGGGTGGCGCGATACAGGCCGTTCTGATCCACGGCAGCTGCCTTGATGGGTTTCACGCTATGGGCCATTGGCATACTCGGCATGTGTGCCTTGAGCGTGATGTCCGCATCAGATATCGCGCGACGATTGGCATCTTTTACAGTGACGTCGCAGGTAAGGAGCGGGCCTTCACCGTGTGCATGGCAGTCGACCGTCACCTGGGGCATTGATGCGCCAAGCGCGGTGGCTGGCGAGAGGAGGGGCACCCCAAAGAAAAGGAGGCTGAGAAGGTATCGCAGTATTTTTTTCATCGCTGTGCACCTCTGATACGCATGGCTGCCAGTAGCGTCTCATCCACAAGACCGCGCGGCTTGAGCCTTAAAAAGATGGCAACCAACCCACCAAAAATAACCATTCGCCATTGCGCAAGATCATGAAACGCGTTTAAGAGACCCAAATCGAGGATCACCCCCAGCAGCGGTGCGAATGGTGCGCCTAATCCGCCTATCAACGCATAGCCCACACTGTGGACCCCCAACATGGGTTCGAAGACGGCGGGCTCAATGTAGGTCGTGCGATGCGCATAGAGCGCGCCACCCAAAGCGGCGATCGCGCCTGCAGTGGCTGCTGTCATCACACGGATGTGATGCGTATTCAATCCCATGTGTTGAGCCAGTGTTTCATCGAACCCCATGGCGCGCATCACGACACCGATGCGTCGTCGTTCGAGATACCAAATCGCCGCAACGCAAACAGCCAAAGCGGTGAGGCAAATGAACAGGTATTGGGCATCGGTGATGTCGTTGGTGAGTACCCAACGGATATCCCGAAACCCGTCAACGCCGTTGGGCCCAACCAGCCGATCGCCAAGATTTACTTGCCAAACCCATTGACTGAGTGCGATCCGAGCCATCTCTGCGAACGCAAGCGACGCGATGGCGTATCGCAAACCTGACAGTCCCATGGTTGGCCAAGCGACCGCCGCTGAGACAAGCGCGCCCAGTCCAACGGCAAATGCGACTGCGACTGGTAAAGGCCAGTTAAGCATGGCCGATCCGATGCCGGCCGCATAGGCACCAAAACCGAAAAAGGCTTGCAAACCAAACGATACCCGGCCGACCAACAGCAGCAGGTAGGCGGCCAGTGCGAGGAACGACATGATTGCCATGTCTGTACTCAAGCCGATGGCATAGGTGCTCATGCGGTGAGTCCTTTCCATCCGACTGGCGCTTGTCTCACCAGCAGGACGAAGAGGAGTGCGTAAAGCACAAACTCCCGCGCTTGCGCTCCCAGCAACCACTGCGCGTATGACTCAATCAGGCCCAGTAGCAGGCCACCCCCCATCACACTTCCCAGTGAATGACCACCCAGAAGCCATGCGGCGACGAGACCTTTGAACAGCATCCACATACCAAACATGGGTGTGACCTGACCATCCAGCAGCAGGACACTGCACGCTGCAACGGCTGACAAGCCACCTGCCAAATAAAACGCGTGACGCTGAACGCGGTCGACTCGAAGCCCCGATAGGCGGGCCGCAAGGCTGTGGTCTGTTGCAGCGCGGAATCGCAAGCCGGTGCGGGAGTGGGCTAGCCACTTCGCAGTGAGCCAACAGCACAAAAGACCCATCACGGCGAGTACGCCGCGATCGTATCGAATGTAGATCTCGCCAATCGCCCACTCATTGGTCGCCGCAATCGATGGGAATGCCTGGAGGTGTCGGGGTAGCAGATTGACTGCCACTTGTTCGAGTTGCATCCAGATCGCGAAGCTTGCCGCCATCGCGACGATCTCGGCGTTTTGGATCTCACCAGCGGGGCGAGGCCCAGACTGCGCGCTCACGGTGGTACGACCCCTAAAGCAAAGCAGCTCGACGTACGCGGTGGCCACCAGGGTGATGACCACGATGACAACGACAAGCACTGGAAGGGGTAAATCCCATTTCTGATGCAGCCACAGACCACCGTAAATGCCGAACAGCGCGGTAGCCCCATAAGCCAAGTTCAGGCGTCGAAGGGTTACAAAGCTGAGACTTAAACCCAAACCAATCCACGCATAGATGCCACCATCTATCAAACCATCAATGGTGGCTTGTGTTGCGTTGATCAGCCAGGTTGACATCGTCGCGCTAGGCGGCCTGCCGCTTGCCGAGATAGACGCGTTGAATCACGTCGTCTGCTGCCATGGCAGCTGCGTCGCCTGAGAAAACCTGTCGTCCCTGTTCG
>JBMTSM010000266.1:0-2758 GCA_049448275.1 Burkholderiaceae bacterium | reverse complement strand
TTTGAATGGCGGGCACCATACCAGCGGAGGCTTTCGCCCCACTCGCGCCGGACGTGGTCGTGATGGCCCAAGCACTCACATTCACCGTGCCGTCGCTGATTGCGAGGGCCAGCGAAAGCACATCGGTACTGGTGTCGATCGCCAATAGGTGCCGGTAAGGCAGGGTGAGTTGAGCGCTCAAAGCAGGCATGGTGTGATGGTTTTGACAGCGCCTATTGTCGTCGACTTGATTTAGCATTAACACCCGTGTGGCGCGCGGCGGGCGCGTCCTTCGATATTCAGGAACCATTGGTTTATATGTCCCTTTTTTGCAAGTGGTCGGTTGTGTGCTGTTGGCTACTGATTGCCACCCATTTTCCCGCCCACGCGGCATCTGAATCAGAGGAACTGCCAGGCAGCGTGACGGCACACTTGAACAAGGCCGAGGTGCCGCTTTCAGATGTGAGTGCCGTGGTGGTTGCCGTGGGCGACGCTCAAGCACCCCTTTTGCGCACGCATGCCGAAATCGCGCGCAACCCGGCTTCCATCGCCAAGCTGCTGACAACGGCGGCCGCGTTAGATCATTTGGGCAGTGACTTCACGTGGTTCACGGACTTTTATTACACCGGCCGCATTGAGCGCAACCAGCTCGTCGGCAACCTACACATCCGAGGTGGCGGCGACCCCAAGTTCGTCATTGAACGCGTGCAAGAGGCCATGCAAAACCTGCTTACGCGCGGCATCACCACCATCAAAGGCGACCTGGTACTGGACAACAGCGCTTTCGACCTGCCGCAAGCGAGTGCCGGCGACTTTGATGGCGAGGTCTTAAGACCCTATAACGTGCAACCCGACGCCTTGATGGTCAACTTCAAGTCCGTCATCTTGAAGTTCAAACCCAATCGAAAAAAGGGCGTGGCAGAAATCGTGGTGGAGCCTCCCATGGCGGGGCTGAAAGTACCGGCCTCGATTCCCTTGCGCAAAGGACGATGCGGCGATTGGCGAACGAAAATTCGCGCCACCCTGACACAAGCGACGCAGTATCGGTTTGCGGGTCGCTACCCCAGTGCATGCGGGGAGCAAGAATGGGGTGTCGCGTACATCGACCCAGCAGCCTATGCGGGCAAGGCCCTGTTAGGCATCTGGCGATCTGTCGGAGGGCGCCTCACGGGTCGAGTCACGAAGGGTCGCGTGCCAGAGACCGCCAAGCTGCTGTACCGCGCGCCGTCTTTGCCTTTGCGAGACATCATCATGGACGTCAACAAGTTCAGCAACAACATGATGGCGCAACAGGTTTTTTTGACCTTGGCGATGACCCCCAACCAGCCCGCCACTTTTGACGCCGCGCGACAAAAAATCGGGCAATGGTGGAATCGAGAAATGGGTAACCGCATCGCCGCGCCGACCATTGATAACGGCTCCGGCTTGTCGCGTGATGGTCGGATTACGGCCGATGCCCTCGTCGCTCTGTTGCAACACGCGGCCCAACACCCGCAATTCAAAGATTTTTACGACTCATTGGGCATCGCAGGCGTCGACGGCACGGTCAGTCGCATGGGCCGTGATGGCAGCACGCCGCTGGCCATCGGTAATGCACGCTTAAAGACGGGAACCTTGAAGGATGTCAGCGCCATCGCTGGCTACGTCACAGGCGTGAGTGGTCAGACCTATGTCGTGGTCGCCATGATCAACCACGACAACGCCCCTAAAGCGCGGACGGCGTTGTACCAATTGGTGGAGTGGGCAGCGGCGCGCTAGCGCGCTTAAGCCGATCACGTACCCCATCCCAAGGTAGACCCAGTGGGGGCGCTTCGACCCAGATATGTGCCACGCCAGCGGCGTCCAGATCACGCAGCGCAGCAAATAAATCATGCGCGCAAGCCTCGGCATTGCTGGGCATTTCCCTGCACCGCAAGCCCGCGGGTAAGCCGTTGAGCAGCGCGACAGTGGCATACACCGCACTCATCGCGATACCGCCTAATGACAGGCTGTCAACATGCGCCCGCAAACGAGCCGCATCGGCCACGTGGACCTGCGCCTCTGGCGCGTAATGTGACTCCAAGGAGCCCGAGACCTGTGGTGAATGATGTTGGACACCCCAAACCGCCAGCCCTGTGACGTCTGTAATTTGGGCTGATGTGATGTGCCCCGGTCGCAGCAGGACGGGGTGCTCACCGCAGACATCCACGATGGTGGACTCGATACCCACCGCGCAATCACCCCCGTCGAGGATTAGCAGTTCGTTATCGGCTAATCGCCCTTCAAATTCACTTCGCACGTGAGCAGCGGCGGTCGGACTGACCCGACCAAAGCGATTGGCGCTGGGGGCTGCAACACCGATCACACCGCGGGTAGCCGCCTCGCGCAGGACCGCGACCGCAATGGGGTGTGATGGACAGCGCACACCAATCGTTGATTGCCCGCCCGCGGCGGCGGTGCAGACACCCGATCGGCGCGGGAGGATGAGTGTGAGTGGCCCTGGCCAAAAGGCATCAATCAACGACCACGCCATATCGGGTACGCGATCGCACAGGGTATCCAACAACGCGCGCCACGACTCAACGGTGGGCTGCGGCGCGACATGGACGATTAAAGGGTGATCAGCGGGTCGGCCTTTCGCTGCAAAAATAGCGGCTACAGCGGCAGGGTTGTTCGCATCAGCGGCCAGACCATAAACCGTTTCAGTTGGCAAGCCGAGCAGCGCCCCATCGACGAGGGTCTGTACCGCCTGCGCAATGGCGTGCGGGGTATCTGCGGCTATGCAGCGGACCATATGCAA
>JBMTSM010000265.1:0-2802 GCA_049448275.1 Burkholderiaceae bacterium | reverse complement strand
GCTTTAACGATTTCCAGAGCGAAGTCGCTGGCGGAAATCATGGTGAGGGCCGGTGGAGGCGCTAGGGTGAGAAAGGTTATTTTTGGCGATGGTGCAGGCGACATTCACCTTTACGGCACCTTCACCGATTTCACCAGCGGCACCAAATCAGCGGCGGCCATGAGCAAAGACCCGCAAATGGCCAAATGGCAGGCGGAGCGTGAGGCGGAGCCATCGTCCCACCTGAGAGGACCAGAGGTCTATCGCACGGCATTTGGTGAGCCGTCAATGAAACCTGTCATCCTGCAGAGGACCTACAGCATCGACCGAGCAAACATTCAAAATGCCTTGGCGCTGATGCCCGAGCTGCAAGGTATTGTCGGTGAAACGCCACTTATGGCAGTTTTGCCCACGATTGCCAGTGCGATGGACGAGATGCTCATTGTTTATTACTTCGACTCGCTTGAGCACTTCGGCGTTCAGCTCGACGAGGTCGCTATGTCACCGGAATTTCAGAAACTGGTTACCAAAGCCAGCGCCTATGGGACGCTGAAAAATTCACGGTTGTTGGCAGCCGTCGATTGAACTTACGGGCGGGAAATGGGGAGTCCCGCCACTAAAGCCCCCTGACATTCAGTTATTGTCTATTTCGATTACAAATAGACACTATGGATTCAGTCACACAAATACTTTTAGGGGCGTCTGTTGGCGTGGCCGTTATGGGTCGGCGAACCGCCGTTTGGAAGTCTGCACTATGGGGGGGCGTTGCGGGCTTGTTGCCCGACCTCGACGTGCTGCTGGACCATGGCGATCCTGTGCTCAACATGGTGCGTCACCGTGCTGAAACCCACGCGTTGCTGCTATTGACGCTCTTCGCCATACCGTTTGCCTGGGTCGTGAGTCGTTTGAATAAACAGCAGGATTTATTCGGTTGGTGGTTTATCGCACTCGCATTGGCGCTCGTCACGCACCCACTGTTAGACCTCTTGACCATTTACGGTACCCAAGTATTTCAGCCGTTTACAGACGAAGCTTATGGCCTGGGTAGCATGTTCATCGTTGACCCTGTTTACTCTCTGGCACTGCTGCTGGGTTTGGCAGCAGCCCTGCGCGCCAGGGTGCCGGCGTGCGGCTTACGGTTCAACCAATGGGGTTTGGCGTTTAGTACGTTTTATCTGGCTTGGAGTATCGCCACACAAGCCTGGGTGACGCAACATGCGCGTCAATCTCTACAGGCGCTCGGTTTACCAACCGCGCAAGTGCTGGTGACGCCAGCGCCACTGACCACCTTGCTTTGGCGTGTGGTGTCTATCGACGGTCACCAATTTCACGAGGGCTTTTACGCGCTATTGGATCGTGGCAGGCCCATGCGTTTTGATGCGTTTGAGCGCGGGATAGACCTCGCGCAGCCGTATACCGAACACCCTCATATGCAGCGCTTGATGCGGTTTAGTGATGGTTTCTTCAAGCTTCGACGCAACGGCGACAACTTGGTAGTTACGGATTTGCGTATGGGGCAAGAACCGAACTATGTGTTCTCGTTCGACATTGGACCACCGCTTGAAGCGGGGGCGGTTCAACCCGTTGCATCGCAAATGCCCTATGGACTGGATACCGGCCGGGCGCTCGACTGGTTGGGTCAGCGCTTGCTCGGGCGGGACGTGCGGCCGCCGGGCTTATGAAGAATTGATTTCGCTCTTTACGCTAAATTCCGAATCCAATTGGCCACCTCGTGGCTGAGTATCTTGGCGTCACGAACCAACTGATCAAAGTGGCGCGTGAGCTCTTCAACGTGTTCGCGGGTGTTGAATACGAAGTAGGCGCTACCCACGTAAATGACCGCGCGCCGCTGACCGAACACCACGATTGGCGCACTGTAATGCGCTGCGGCATCAAATAAATGCGAGCGGGTGCTGGGGTAGAGTTCGTCGCACAGGACGGCAATCAAAATCAGCTGTTCCTTGACCTGCGCAGCAGTGAGATCGGCCCACAGGCCGGCTCGGTTGGCGAGGTCGTATAGCGTCTGTAAGGGCATCGCCATTTCACAGTCCATACCCACCATGCGGGTGAGACGCAGCCGCTTGCCTTGGTGTACGCCTGCATTGGCGATTTTTAGGGTGGGTTGGGCCTATCAAGCCTGCTCACGGCTGTGGACGTGGTCAGCTACTACTTTCATGAACGACTCTGGTCTCACTTGGAGTGGGGCATGAGCGACGGTGGTTGATGCGCCATAACTGCAACACGGCGTCAGAAGTGTCTCGTTTCCGTTGACAAATTCATACCGTGCGGGAAAGATCAGTCGCACGGGGCGAGGGTATCGCCCAGTTGCTTGAGAGGCGCTTATGGGTAATCAACGTCACTGGGATGAGGTTTACGAGACCAAAGCGCGCGATGCCGTTAGCTGGTACGCGCCTCGCCTCAGCACGTCGATCAGCCTGATTCAGCGGGTGACTGCGACCAACAAAAGCGCACCGATCATCGACATTGGGGCAGGGCAAGCCACATTGATCGACGAGTTGCTAGCAGATGGCTTTTCTGACCTGAGTGCTTTGGATATCTCAGGTGAGGCGATCGCGAGATCAAAACATCGACTGGGCCCAGCACATGAGCGGGTGGGGTGGTATTGCGCTGACATTACAGCCGCCTCGCTGCCCGCCAATCGCTTTGATGTTTGGCATGACCGCGCCGTTTTCCATTTTTTAACGCTCGCGCCGCATCGTGAATGTTACGTAGCCCAAGCGCGTGATGCCGTGAGGCCCGGCGGGTACGTGGTGTTGGCGACCTTCGGCCCTGATGGCCCCCTGCAATGCAGTGGTCTGCCGG
>JBMTSM010000264.1:0-2810 GCA_049448275.1 Burkholderiaceae bacterium | reverse complement strand
TTTGTGGCGAGCTGCCACCCCGAGCGCGACCCGGTGCAGTTCGATACCGTTTGGGCGCAACGAGCCACAGGTGCCGTGGGGGAGGTCAACGCCTTTGAGCCGAACTATGAGGGCTCGACCGTGGTCGTTCAGGCGGAGCAGGGACATTACGTTTCCAGCGCGGTGGGGTCTCACCAGCACACTGCACGGGTGGGGCATCATTTATCGCCAGCAACGCTGCGCTCCGGAGACAACGTTTACGAGCGACTGGGCGAGGGGTTCACGCTGCTGGTTTGTGGCGATGCGGCAGTAGCCGACATGGCGTCAGTCGTTTCGTCGTTTGGCGCAGCGGCGGCGGGTTTGAAATTACCCTTGCAGGTGGTGTTGTTAGATGACGGTGCAGAGGTTGCACGGTATGCCGCGCCACTGATTCTGGTTCGTCCGGATCACTTTGTTGCATGGGTAGGGGACGCGCCGAGCCTATCGCAGGACAGCGTAAGGGCGATTCTGGAACAGGTATCTGGACGGGACAACTCCGCGACATAGTTTTCGATTCGCAGGGTTATCATTTCGCGCAAACCAACCGCCTGGAGGCTCCATGACGACATCCGAGAACAAGCCCTATTTGCGTATCGCAACTGAGGAAGCCTTTGCAACCAAGGAGCAGCTCGCGCTTTTCAAACGTGTGCTTGACCAACCCAACGTGGACAAGGGATTTGCGCATTTGATGGGGTTCTACATGAGCAGCCCCAGCGAGCGCGCACAGCACATCATGCGGTGTTTGGTGGATTTAGATGAGTTGCGAATCGCGCACATGGATGCCAGTGGTATTGATATCCAAGTGCTTGCGCTGACCTCGCCGGGGGCGCAGATCATGGATCGTGAGACAGCCGTCTCATTTATCCCCAATGCAAATGACGAGCTCGCCGAGGCGATCAAGCGGCACCCGACGCGTTTCGCTGGTATGGTCGCGCTGGCGCCCCAGGATCCGGCTGCATCAGCCAAGGAGCTGCAGCGTTGCGCTGATCTCTATGGCATGCGTTCAGCCGTGATCAACTCGCATACGCAAGGTGAGTACCTCTCTGATAAGAAATTCTGGCCTATTTTCGAAGCGGCAGAAGCGCTGAATATGCCCATTTATCTGCACCCCAATTCATTGCCCGCGCAAATGATTGATCCCTTCATCGAAGCGGGTCTGGATGGCGCCATTTACGGGTTTGGTGTGGAGACGGGATTGCACGCGCTCCGGATCATTACATCGGGTGTCTTTGATCAATTTCCAAATTTAAAAATGGTTCTGGGACACATGGGGGAGGCCTTGCCGTTTTGGGCTTATCGCCTGGACTACATGCACAACGCGACGGTACGGTCTAAAAGATACGAGGCGATCCAACCTACAAAGCGCAAGCCCAGCGAGTATTTAAAAGAGAATTTCTACATTACCAACAGTGGCGTTGCCTGGGGTCCTGCGCTTCAATTTACACAAGCGTTTATGGGCACCGACCGCGTACTCTACGCGATGGACTACCCCTACCAATACCTACCCGAAGAGGTGGATATGTTGGAGCGGGTTGATATGCCCCCCGAGGTCAAGCGTCAATTCTTTCAAGACAACGCCGTCAAGGTATTCGACTTGAAAATTTAAGCGAGTGGTGTGGCTAGGTGGTGGTTTGCTGTCGAGGTTGCCCCAACAGATGCAGCGCCGTGAGCAGGGCGCCAACGCAAAGGCCCACCACGTCGGTTAAATGCCCGCTAGCCATTGCCTTTGCCGGAATCAGCGCGAGCAAGCCCGAGACGCCAAAACCGAGCCGATACCACAGCGATAACGCGCGCGCGCCATAGCCAACAATGGCCATCGATACCCACCAGATACCCAGCACTGCGGAAACCAGCGCCAATGCGATGTCGCCGGGTTCGCCGATCAACAGCAGGGTCGGGGAGAACACAAACAGCACCGGCACGATATAGGCTGACCAACCGAGGCGAACCGATGAAAAGCCAGTTGCCATGGGGTTGCTGCCCGCGATGCCTGCCGCTGCGTAGGACGCAATCGCAACCGGAGGCGTGATCATTGACATCATGCCGAAGTACATCACGAACAGGTGTGCGGCCTTGGGTTCAACGCCGACCTTAACGAGCGCAGGTGACACCAAGGTCGCGAGCAAAACATAGACCCCAACGGTTGGCAGGCCCATGCCCAAAATCACGCAGACTGCAGCAGAAAGGACCAACAGCAAGAGCAGGTTGCCGCCGCCAATGCTGACGAGTGCCAGCGTGAGATTAAAGCCCAGGCCAGAGATACCCAGGACACCAATCACGATACCTGCCGCAGCGGTTATCAACACGATGTCGACCACCGCCAATCCCGTATCCGTGACCGCTTTAGCCAGCATTTTTAGCGAGGGTTTGGCGTTTGGGCTGCCGAACAACTGGGTGAGGAGCAGCAGCGACACACCCGACCACAGCGCTGCGGTTGCTGGTGATGCGTTGTAGGCGAATAACAAGACGATCAGCACGACAAACGGCAGCAAAAAGAAAGTACCGCGAGCAACTGTTTTAGTAGGTGGAATCAGCTCTTTCGGAACCGCTTTGAGTCCCAGTTTGGCTGCGTCCAAATCGACTTGGATGAAGACAGCCACGTAGTAGAGCAGCGCGGGGACTAGCGCTGCGAGAACCACCTCGCTGTAGGGGATTTGGAGAAACTCGGCCATCAAGAAAGCGGATGCCCCCATGACGGGAGGCATCAATTGGCCACCGGTGGAGGCGACAGCCTCAATGGCAGCCGCGTGGCGGGCGCCATAGCCGCTCCGCTTGATTAAAGGGATCGTCAC
>JBMTSM010000263.1:0-2812 GCA_049448275.1 Burkholderiaceae bacterium | reverse complement strand
GCAAACAAGCGCCCCAGCGACAGCATGCTGGCCAGCAATGCGCCCACCCACAGAATGCCCGGTGCGACCAAGCGCAAGGTGGTCATTTCTGGTCCGATCCCTAGCGGGAATAGCGCGGCGACCACAACAAAGAAAAAAATGGCCGTGATGACCTCCGTCTTTCGGCGCATCGCCAACGTGACGTCGCGTTTGACCACGGCGGTGAACCCGCTCATGCTGCCAACCTGTAAGCATGCCCTTGACCGTTGAATGTGACTGCTTGGTGGCTGGTCAGTAGCACCATGCCACCGCGATCGATGTGTTGATTGATGAGATAGGTGAGGCGGTCGCAGGCTTTGGTATCCAGAGCGACGAAGGGTTCGTCCAATAGCCAAAGGGGTGCAGGGCTGACCAGCAACCGAGCCAGCGCGGCACGTCGCTTTTGACCTTGCGATAGGACCTTGACTGCGAGGTGCTCGCGCCCCCGAAGCCCGAGTTGTGCAAGCGCATCCATGGTTTGGTTATCGTCAATCGTCTGGGCGTTGATCTGTGCGTGGGTCTGTAAGTTTTCAAACGCTGACAGATCGTCTTTGAGTGCCAACTGATGCCCCACGTAAACCACATGCCCACGCATATCGGCGCGTGAGGGCGCTGTGGTTTGGGCATCGGGCGGCGGTGCGTTCCAAGTGATGTGTCCGATACTGTGTGCAGCCAAGCCCGATACCAAACGCAACAGACTGGTTTTGCCGCTGCCGTTGTCGCCCTGCAGGTGCAACCACTCACCCGGCTTCAATTCAAAAGAGACGTCTGAAAAGAGCAGGCGATCTCCTTTGTGACATCCAAGGTTAGAAATATGAAGCATGTGGTCATGTGCTCAAGAACATTTGCTTAACCGCCTCAAGGGCTTTGCGCCGCTGTACATCCTCTGGGTGGTGTAATTCGCGCAAGGGGCCATTGAGCATTTTTTTCATCAAACCGACCGATAAGCCTTCGAGCACTTCGTCAATTGATTGACCCTTCTCGATCCGCTTGCGGGCACGTGCCAACTCCGCTTGACGCCATCCATCAGCTTGTGCGTTGAGTTGTTGGATCATGGGTACATGGTTTCGGGAAGACAGCCACGCCATGAACTTTTGGACCCCCTCGTCAATGATGACCTCTGCGTTGACAACCGCACCCATGCGCTGGCGTTGGGCGTTATTGATGACAGTGGTCAGGTCGTCAACGGAGTAGAGGTAGACGTCTTGTAAGTTCTTTACTTCTGGTGCGATGTCGCGCGGAACTGCCAGGTCGACCATAAAAATAGGCCGGCATTTGCGCTGACGCAAAGCGGCCTTGACCGCTGCCAGACGGAGTAAGGGCGCTGGGCTGGCGGTGCAACTGACGACGATATCGAACTCAGCCAAGCGGGTCTCGATATCAGCCAAGGCCATTGTTTTGGCACCGTGCGCGGCGGCCAGTTCGCTGGCACGCGAGGAGGTTCGGTTGGCGATGGTGATACCGCGCGGCGACTTCGCGGCAAAGTGGGTCACACACAAAGCCGTCATCTCCCCAGCACCGATGAACAAGATATTGGTGTCTTTGATGTTTTCAAAAATGCGGCTGGCCAGTCGCACGCTCGCGGCGGCCATGCTGATGGAGTGAGCGCCGATCTCGGTGTTGCTGCGCACCTCTTTGGCGACTGCAAATGAGCGCTGGAACATTTGGTTCAGCGTGGTACCGAGTGCGCCCGTATCGGCTGCCAACCGCACCGCGTCTTTCAACTGTCCCAAAATTTGCGATTCACCCAGCACCATGGAATCGAGTCCACTGGCGACTCGAAACGCGTGCCGTGCGGACGCGATGCCCTCTAATTTGTAAGTGTGATTCTGTAGTAAGTCAACTTTGGTACGGCCGCTTTCAGCCAACCAACTGAGCGTTTCAGGCAGCGACGCGGCTTCGCCTGCGCAATATATTTCAGTGCGGTTACAGGTGGACAGAATGGCCACTTCTTTGTGGGTGTCGAAACGCTGACGCAAGGTCCTCAAAGACTGTTCGAGTTGCTCGGACGCGAAAGAAAACCGCTCACGCAACTCGATGGGTGCGGTGCGGTGATTTAAGCCGAGCGTCCAAACGGTCATTTAAACCACCCGTCGCAGTGAGGGCTGTGCGGCCAGGTCTGGCCATCGCTCGCCCAATTTTTTGTGGATACCGGGTGCAGTGAGGCCATAGTGCGCCATGAGCTTTTGCGGGTCACCGTGTTCGGTGAAAGTATCTTCAAAGCCCAACACCAATGTTGGGTTGTGCAACTGCATGTCTTGCAGCGCCTCTAGCACCGCCGCACCAGCGCCACCCATGCGAGCGCCATCTTCTATCGTGACCAAGCGGGTATGGGTCTCGGCGATTTGTTGCAGCATGGCGGTATCGAGTGGCTTGGCCCAGCGCATGTTGACAACCGTCGCATCGATACTTTCAGCCACTTTGAGTGCCTCGTGCATCAACGGCCCGAAGGCCAGAAAAGCCACGCTCTGGCCTTGACGTTGAATAGCAGCTTGGCCGTAAGGCAAGGGTTGCAATGTCGGATTGACCGTCGCGCCAACGCCAGTGCCACGCGGGTAGCGCACGGTAACAGGGTGGTCCTGCGCGTAAGCGGTGCTGAGTAATTGGCGACATTCGTTCTCGTCTGCTGGGCATGCCACAGCCATGTTGGGAATGCAGCGGGTGAATGCAATATCAAACATCCCTGCGTGCGTGGCCCCATCGGCACCAACCAGCCCCGCACGGTCAAGGGCGAAGACAACGGGTAAGTTTTGCAACGCTACGTCATGGATCAATTGGTCGTAGGCGCGTTGCA
>JBMTSM010000262.1:0-2820 GCA_049448275.1 Burkholderiaceae bacterium | reverse complement strand
TCCCCGTCAACAACGGCAACCAACAAGGCGTACGCCCCGGTACCTATTGCGAGCCTAAGATGACCACGGTTGGTTCGCAAGATACCACCGGCCCCATGACACGCGATGAGCTAAAAGACTTGGCATGCCTGGGCTTTTCGAGCGACTTGGTGATGCAGTCCTTCTGTCACACCGCGGCATACCCGAAACCCGTTGATGTCAAGACCCACCACGAGTTGCCTCAATTCATGAGCGATCGCGGCGGTGTTGCTTTGCGTCCGGGCGACGGTGTGATTCACTCGTGGTTGAACCGTTTGTTGTTACCCGATACGGTCGGTACGGGTGGCGACAGTCATACCCGTTTCCCCATCGGTATTTCTTTCCCCGCTGGCTCTGGCTTGGTCGCATTTGCGGCGGCCACGGGCGTCATGCCGCTCGATATGCCTGAAAGCGTGCTGGTGCGCTTCAAAGGCCAGATGCAGCCCGGCATTACTTTGCGCGATCTCGTGCACGCTATTCCTTACTACGCGATTAAACAGGGTCTGTTGACGGTGGCTAAGGCGGGCAAGGTCAACGCTTTCTCTGGTCGCATCATTGAGATCGAGGGTTTGCCGACTTTGAAGGTTGAGCAGGCATTCGAGTTGTCGGACGCCACGGCAGAGCGTTCAGCAGCGGGTTGTACCGTGAAGCTCGATAAAGAGCCCGTCATTGAATACCTCACCTCCAACATCGTGTTGATGAAAAACATGATCGCTAATGGCTATCAAGACAAGCGTACGCTGCAGCGTCGCATTGAGGCCATGGAGAAGTGGCTGGCAAATCCGAACTTGTTAGAAGCCGATGCAGATGCCGAATACGCCGAAGTCATCGAAATCGATCTGAACGACATCAAAGAGCCCATCATTTGCTGCCCTAACGATCCCGATGACGCCAAGCTGTTGTCTGAAGTCGCTGGAAACGCGATCGACGAGGTCTTCATCGGTTCATGTATGACTAATATTGGTCACTTCCGCGCTGCATCCAAGCTCCTGGAGGGTAAGCGTGACATTCCCGTCAAGTTGTGGGTTGCACCTCCGACCAAAATGGATGCGGAAGAGCTGAGTAACGAAGGTCACTACGGTGTCTTTGGCGCGGCGGGTGCCCGTATGGAAATGCCCGGTTGCTCACTGTGTATGGGCAACCAAGCGCAGGTGCGCGAGGGCGCGACCGTCGTTTCTACCTCGACCCGTAACTTCCCGAACCGGTTGGGTAAAAACTCCAACGTGTACCTGGCGTCTGCCGAGCTCGCGGCGGTCTGCTCAAAATTGGGCCGCATTCCAACCGTGGCGGAGTACCATGCCGACATGGTGGGGCTCAATAAAGCGGGTGCTGAGGTTTACCGTTATATGAACTTCAATGAGATTGACAGCTACAACGAAAAAGCAAAAACGGTTGACGCTTAAATCAGACGCCTAGCGCGTCAGGCCTCGCGATTCAATTGAGTTGCGGGGCTTTTTTATCTATGAATTCTTTAAAAAATCCGTTGCAAATTCTCATCGCGGGTGGCGGTATTGGCGGTTTATCCGCCGGAATTGCTTGTGCGGATAAAGGCCATCTGGTTCGCCTTTATGAGCGGTCGGCGCGGGTGAGCGAAGCCGGTGCGGGTATTCAGTTGGGGCCCAATGCGACGCGCGTGTTGGCCGACTGGGGCGTGTTACCGGCGATTAAGGCCTCAGCGGTACAGCCCACACATTTGCGTATTCGCGATACGCAGAGTGGTCGCCAACTGGGGCAATTGGCACTTGGCGAGCGTGCGGCGCAACGCTATGGGGCGCCCTACCTGACGGTACACCGCGCCGATCTGCACCGCGCGTTGTACGCGCACCTCGCGCAAAAGACCAATGTGTTCTTGCATGAAAGTCGAGAGGTCGTCACATTGTCCGATGACCAAAGCGAGGGGGTGACAGTCGGCTTCACCGACGATCAGATGGTGCAGGGCGATGTGATGATCGGTGCAGATGGCTTATGGAGCCAGACTCGCGCCCTGACCCTCGGTGACGGGTCACCGGCTGCAACCGGTCATGTGGCCTACCGCGCGCTGATACCGACCGCTGCTTTACCCGAGCCGCTCCAGGCGCCAGTGGTGACGGTGTGGTTAGGTCCCCACGTGCACGTTGTGCAATACCCTGTGCGAGGAGGTGACGCTATGAATGTGGTGCTCATTGCCTCGGGTGAACCATTGGCCGATTCGACCGGTTGGTCAAATGCAGTTGACAGCAAGCGTGTGATGCGCGCTGTCGGTACGGCGTGTTCACCGCTGGGTGAGCTGTTAGAGGCCGTAGAGCGCACCGCGCAGGGGTGGCTGGCATGGCAGCTGTTTGACCGCCCGCCTGTGACTGACGCAAGTGCTTTGTGTCGTGGGCGAATTGTGCTGATGGGCGATGCGGCACACCCGATGCGTCCGTATCTTGCACAAGGCGCGGGTATGGCTATTGAGGATGCGCAGGTGTTGGCACAGGTGCTCACAAACGATCCCGCGATGGTGGGGCACGCGTTGGTTCGTTATGCTGCTCTGCGCCAAGAGCGGGTGGCGCGTGTTCAACGCAAAGCAATAGAAAACGGTGAAATCTTCCATGCGACTGGTCTGAAGCGTTGGGGCCGCGACATCGCCATGCAGCTGCTCAGCTCGCGCTTGCTCGACCAGCCGTGGTTGTATGGTGAGCGCCTAGTCAGTCACGCGGCCCAGTAACAAGTATTCCATCAGCGCCTTTTGGACGTGCAGGCGGTTCTCTGCCTCGTCCCACACGACGGACTGTGGACCGTCAATCACATCGGCATCGACCTCTTCACCCCTGTGCGCTG
>JBMTSM010000261.1:0-2826 GCA_049448275.1 Burkholderiaceae bacterium | reverse complement strand
CACGCTTTACTACTATTGTTATGTTTCAGGGCTGGTTTTGTTAGGTTTCTGAGGCTACTTTGCAATTTGACACGGATCTATTTGTATTAGCTGGTAAACCAGCGGTGAACGCCAAAGGCGCCTTGAACGCAAGCTCGGCCAACGTGAACATCGACGATATGTTCAACAGTCCCGATGGCCTTGTCTTACGCCGGTATTCACTCCCGCAAGAAATCGCTAGTATTGGAGAGGAGTTGATTTTCCCCAGAACACACGGTAGGAAAATGCTGTGTAGGCGACGATGATTGGTAATACGATGACGACGCCGTAAAAAATCACCATCAGTGCCTCCGTTGAGCTGGCTGCTTGCCAAAAGTTGAGCTGATCAATGACGAGCCAAGGGAAGAGGCTGTAGCCAAGACCGTACGATGAAAGCAAAAAAATACCAAGTGTTGCCATGAATGGCACCGCGACACCGTATTGATTGCCTTCGCCGAGCCGCAGTGGAAGGCGCTCCAAGCTACGGGCGATAATGAAGAAGAGCACTGCTGTCATGACTGGGATCGGGAATAGCATCACGATATTCGGAAAGCTAAACCACTTTTCGAAAATGCGTGCGCTCGCCCAGGGAGTTCCCAGGGAAATCGCAATGACGCCGATGGCGGTCAGTGCCAAGCTGCGTTTTGCCCACTGGACAGCGTTTAGCTGTAACGTACCTTCTGTCTTCATGATCAGCCAGCTTGCGCCCAATAGCCGATATGCGGCAATCAGCGCGATACCGATAATCCCGCTAAAAGCGTTGCCAAATGCAGTGTTTTGAAAGCCAATTATGAGTTGACCCAGCATGAAACCCTGTGACCATGAGGCGACGAGTGAGCCAGCGTAAAACGCCCGGTCCCACCATGGGCGGTAGGGGGCCTTCGCTTTGACGCGGAAATCGAACGCCACACCGCGTAAGGTAAGGGCTGCGAGCATGATAGCAACTGGTAGGTAAAGCGCACCTAGTATTGCGCCGTGTGCCAACGGGAAGGCAACCAAGAGAACGCCTACTCCCAAGACCAACCAGGTTTCATTGGCATCCCAGAAGGGGCCAATACTGGCAATCATCGCGTCTTTCTCAGTAAGGTCATTCGTCTGGCGAAGCAAAATACCAACGCCCAGATCGTAGCCATCCAAAACCACGTAAGCGACCATGGAGATGGCCATGACCAACGCGAAGAATAAAGGGAGCCATCCTGCTGGGTTGGCTAAGTCGATTCCGAGCTCAAGCATTGGACAACTCTCCTTGGTGATCATTTGCATCCATAGCAGACGGCATACCAGCACGCGGCTCGTCACCTGGCGCCCCGGATGCCGCCTTTTTCGCAAGGTAGAACACGGTTGACACGTAGGCGGCCAATAACACCGCATAAAGCAAGAGGTAAATGGTCAGTGAAGCTGCGATATTGCTTGGGGGAACGCCAGAGGCAGCATCCGCTGTGCGCAAAACTCCGTATACCAGCCAAGGTTGACGGCCAATTTCTGTCACATACCATCCTGGTACCACCGCCAACCATCCTGCGAAGGTCATCAAACTTAAACCGATAGCCAAGTGGGTCGAGGGATCACTGTCGCGTCGCAATTTCAAGGTGGACCACCAGCTGACTGCGAGCATCAGTAGGCCAACGCCCACCATGATTCGGAATGCCCAAAAGACAGGGCCTACCGGTGGGTGATCATCGCCAAACGCATCCAAACCTTTGACCTCACCGTTGATGTCGTGTGTCAAGTAAAAGGACGCCAGCTTGGGTATGGACAACTCATAGCGGTTCATTTTTCGTTCGGCATCTGGGATCGCGAATAACACCGCACCGACCCCTTTGTCTGTCTTCCAAACTCCCTCCATCGCGGCAAGTTTTGCGGGCTGGTGCTCCAATGTATTCAGGCCGTGCAGGTCGCCTACCAAAATTTGGATGGGGATCAAAGTGGCTGCGACCCATACGCCAACGCGCATGGTGGCTCGAATCTCTTGCGAGCGTTCACCTTTGAGCCATCGAAAGGCGCTAAGGCCGGCAACCAAGAACGCAACAGTCAATCCTGAGGCCAACAACATATGGGTCATACGGTATGGGAAGGAGGGATTGAAGACAACATCAAACCAGCTCAGGACGTGCGCCTTACCGTCGATCATCTCGAACCCTGTAGGTGTTTGCATCCAAGAGTCCAGTGCCAAAATCCAGAATGCTGATGCTGTTGTACCCACCGCAACCAACCAGGTGGCCAAGGTGTGGACCCACTCACTGACACGGCCCCGTCCAAAGAGCATGATTCCCAACATCGTCGCTTCTAAAAAGAAAGCAGTTAGCACCTCGTAGGCTAGCAGAGGGCCGGCTACGTTACCAACGGTGTTCATGAAGCCAGGCCAGTTGGTGCCGAACTGAAAGCTCATTGTGATACCGCTAACCGCGCCAATAGCAAAGGTTAGGGCGAAAATCTTTATCCAAAACTGATAGGCTGCCATCCAGTGCGCCTGGCTTGTCGCGAGAAACCTTGATTTGAAAAATATCAGGAACCATCCCAGCGCGATGCTGATGGTCGGAAACAGGATGTGGAATGTGATGTTGGCCGCAAATTGCATACGGGCCAAAACCAGCGCATCAAGTGAGTCCATGTACGGCTCCTCTCGTATATATAATTGAGCGATTATATTATGATTGTGGTATCAAGTGCATCTGGTGTGCGCGAAGAGTGAAATCTAAGCTCCCAAAAGTCAACCGATTTCCGCAGAGTCCGGCCGTTTCTGAACGGACTCTGATTGCTCTTCTTCAAAAGTGACAACAGACTTGTATTGAAGTGCCGGCGGTTGGG
>JBMTSM010000260.1:0-2851 GCA_049448275.1 Burkholderiaceae bacterium | reverse complement strand
AGATAGTTAAACCAATTTGTCGGATCGGTTCGGGGGCGGGCTTCGCGGGAGACCGGATTGATCCGGCAGTCGCACTGGCTGCTTCTGGCGAAGTGGATGCGATTGCCTTGGAGTGTCTAGCTGAACGCACACTTGTGCCCGCCATCAAGGCCCGTCTAGAAAGCCCTGAGGCCGGTGCCGACCCCCGTTTGCGTAGACGGTTGCGACCCTTGCTTCCTGTTGCCGTACAAACGAAGTGTAAGATCATTTCTAACCTCGGTGCTGCGAATCCCATAGCAGCTGGTCGTGCGATTTCGGCTCTTGGAAAAGAGCTAAATATTACGGGCCTTCAAGTGGCAGCGATTGAGGGGGATGATGTCACCAGCCAGTCTCAAGTTATTGATTGGAAACGACCTTTAAAAGGTCGCTTGTTGGGCGCGCATGCATACCTCGGCTGCAGTCAAATGGCGGAGGCCTTAGAGGAGGGAGCAGATGTTGTCGTGACGGGACGGGTAGCGGACTCTGCTTTGTTTGCAGCGCCCGTGAGGGGACGCATGCAGAATGATCAGCAAGCCTTGGCAGGTGCGTTGACGGTGGGTCATTTGTTGGAATGTGGTGGACAACTGACGGGGGGCAATTTTGATCCGGTCGGTGGGCCGCTTCCGGGAAATCCGCTCACGGCTTCCGATTTCGCTGCATTGGGCTACCCCATCGCGCATGTTTATGCAGATGGCACCGCGGATATCATGACCTTAACCGGTGCTGCCGCAGTGATTGATAGTATGACCTGTGCGCTTCAATTGCTCTACGAAGTACACGACCCCACTTACTACGCAACACCAGATTTAGTCCTCGATTTCAGCGCCGTGGTATTCGAACAAATTGGTAGGAACTGTGTACGGATGCAGGGTGCACAAACATCCGGCCCTCCCCCAACGATAAAGGTTGCTGGCTTTGTAGAGCAGCCTGGCTACATTGCTGACTGCGAAATTGGGTTTGTTGGCACAGGCGCACTTTTCCGTGCGCAACGAGCCGCCGACGCACTGCGGTTGAGATTATCGACGTGGCCCGATGATGACATTGCCATTGATTTGGTTGGTGTGAATTCCATTTTACGTGCTGGGGCATCACCGGAGGGTAATCACACTGAGTTGAGAGTGCACGTCTCTGCGCGCTGTCCTGACATGGAGGCAGCGCAGCAAATTGAAGATGAAGTATATGCGTTGACGTTATCGGGCCCGGCTGGCGGTTGTAGTGTGCGTAGTGAAAGACGCAACCGGATTGAGGTTCTCGATGGCTATATTTCAGCTGACCTCATTCGCACAAGTACACATTGGAGTACATCATGAGGGTCGGTGACATTGCAGCAGGACGTGCAGGTGATAAAGGCGACGTGCTGGACCTGACGCTCGTCGCTCGGGATGAGCTGGCCTACAACATGCTGCTGGGTGCGCTAACCGCGGACAGTGTGCAGCGCATGTTGAACCAAGTCGTTCCGGGTCCTGTGATGCGCTACGAATTACCACGCTTGCGGGCGCTCAAGTTCGTGATGCCGGAGGCTTTACAGGGGGGTGTTTATGCCAGCTTGCGCCCAGGCCTTCACTGGCAAAAAGCGGCAATTTGGTTGTTGTTGGACTTGCGCATAGACCCAATAGATCTAGCGCTAAGTTGGCAATCAAATTTAAGTCAGGGCGGGGCGTTGTCATGAGCTGGTCCACTATCGACTGGCATGATATCCAGTGTGCCGAAAGCGAAGGTATCTTGACCATCACGTTGAGTCGTGTGAAGCGGCTGAATGCGTTTACGGTGACCATGGCGTCGGAGCTGATTGAGGCTTTTACCGCGGCAAGCGAGGACGATACTGTCAAGGCTGTGATCCTCACGGGTGAGGGGTCGACTTTCTGCGCGGGGATGGAGTTGGCACCTGAGGCAGGTGGAAACGTGTTTGGTCTGAATGAGGAAATGCGTCCGACACTACAAGACATGAATAATCGGCTTGATGATTCGGAAATCATCGCGGGTGTGCGTGATACTGGCGGTCGCGTAACGCTCGCAATGTTTGATTGTAAGAAGCCAATCATTGCTGCCATTAATGGTGTGGCTGTCGGTGTGGGCGCCACTTTGACGCTGGCGTGCGACATACGCCTAGCGGCGACACAAGCCAAATTTGGCTTTGTGTTTGGAAAGATCGGAATCGTACCGGATGCCTGCTCCAGCTGGTTTTTACCACGTGTTGTTGGTCTCCCAAAGGCGTTGGAGTGGACGATGAGTGGGGTCCTTGTTTCCGCGAGTGATGCGATCGAGGCGGGTTTGATCAAAGAGATTTGTGCCGATGATCAATTGATGCAACGGGCATTCGCCCTAGCGCACGCATATACAAATAAGCGCTCCCCTGTTTCCGTCGCCCTGATTCGGCAAATGATGTACCGTAATTCAGCGCTAGCGCATCCTCTAGAGGCGCACAAGATTGAATCGCTTGGTATTTTTTACACCAGCTTGTCCGACGGCAAAGAGGGTGTGTCCTCGTTTCTCCAGCGTCGCGAGCCTGACTTTAGGGACCCAGCATCAGCGATGCCTGACTTTTATCCGTGGTGGAACTGATGGATTTTGATCTTCATCGTTTAGAGCAATTTTTGCTGTCTCGGGTTGAGAATATACAAGGGCCTATGACACTGGAGCGAATCAAGGGGGGGCAGTCAAACCCCACCTTTTTTGTTGACTTCCCGGGCAGACGGTTTGTTTTACGCAAACAACCGGCAGCGGATCTTCTTCCGTCAGCCCACGCGATCGATCGCGAGTTTCGTGTTATGCAGGCACTGACTTCGACCTCGGTTCCGGTGCCGAAGCTTGTGCTGTTCCATGAGGACCGCTC
>JBMTSM010000259.1:0-2853 GCA_049448275.1 Burkholderiaceae bacterium | reverse complement strand
GTCTTTAAGCGATGGGTCGACCAAAAGCCCACCATCTTTTTTGGCGCACCAACGGGCTTTGCGGGGATGTTGGCTTCGCCCGCATTACCCAAACGTGAGGAGATCGCGTTGCGCTTGGCCTCCAGCGCGGGCGAGGCGTTGCCAGCCGATTTAGGTGAACGTTTTACTGCGCACTACGGCGTCGAGATCGTTGATGGCATTGGCTCCACCGAGATGCTCCACATCTACCTCTCGAACTTGCCCGGCAATGTCCGCTACGGTACCACCGGCTGGCCGGTGCCAGGTTACACCCTGTCCTTGCGGGCAGATGATGGCAGTGAAGTGCCTGATGGCGAGGTTGGCGATCTGTACATCCAAGGTCAAAGTGCCGCCATGTATTACTGGGAAAACGTGGCGAAGTCGCGCGAAACGTTCCAAGGTGTGTGGGTCAAAAGTGGCGACAAATACGTGCGCAACGCCGATGGTACCTATACCTACGCGGGGCGCTCCGACGACATGCTCAAGGTGAGCGGTATTTACGTTTCGCCCTTCGAGGTCGAGGCGACGTTGGTGCAGCACAGCGCCGTATTAGAGGCAGCAGTGATTGGCGTGCCAGACGAGAACGGCCTCACCCGTGTGAAGGCCTATGTGGTGTTGAAAGATGGTGCAGACGTGACCTCAGAAGCCTTGCAGCTGTTCGTGAAAGAGCGCTTGGCACCTTACAAGTACCCGCGCCAAATTGAGTTCATCTCTGAACTTCCCAAGACCGCGACCGGCAAAATCCAACGCTTCCGTTTGCGCGCCGCCAACGCATGACCGCCGCGAGTCCGGTGCCTGAGTCGTCGCTCCCACGGGTACACCTCAAAGGGGTGGGGTACGGTCGTGAGGACGCGTGGGTGCCTGACGCGCGCTACAACGCGGAAGCCGATGAGGCATCCAGCACCGCGCCATTGTTTGTGTTTTTGCACGAGGGCTTGGGTTGCATTGACATGTGGCGTGGCTTTCCGCAACGGGTGTGCGATGCGCTTGGGGTGGCGGGCTTGGCCTACTCACGACCCGGTTATGGCTACGCCACACCGCGTCCGGCCGGTGAGCGCTGGCCCTTGTCTTTCATGCACCACCAAGCGACGGTGGTCCTGCCGCAGTTGCTGCAGACCTGCGCGGTCGATGTGTCGCGCCGACCCGTTTACTTGGTGGGGCATTCAGACGGTGCCAGTATTGCCCTGCGCGCGGCAGCAGAAGCACCGCAGGCCTACGCGGGGGTGGTAGCGATTTCCTTGCATGTCTTTGTAGAAGCGGTTGGGCTTGAGAGCATTCGTGCGGCGCGCGTGGCGTTTGATGAAGGCTCATTTGCCCAACGCCTCGCCAAGTACCATCCCGACCCGACCTCACCGTTTGATGGTTGGGCGGGGGTCTGGTTACACCCCGAGTTTGAAGCGTGGCGAATGACGGATGCCACGCGTCACATCGTCGCGCCCATTCTGGCTGTTCAGGGCGCACAAGACCCCTATGGCACGGTTGCGCAGGTGGACGCGCTCCGCGCATCAGCCGTGCAATCCAGCCGTTTTGAAACGCTTTTGGTCGCATCAGGTGGACACGATCCGCACCGCGATGACCCTGACGGCGTCATTGCCGCCATGCGTGATTGGTTGCTGGTGTAAAGTGCGCCTTTGGCCTGAAAAGGCGCACCACCAAAGGACACTTCGTGACTTCGCCGATCGCTAACGCTCACCCATCTGCCGCTGAATCCACTGACGCACCGTTTGATTTGGTGGTCATCGGCGGTGGCTCTGGGGGGGTGGCATCAGCTCGTCGTGCCGCCGCACATGGTGCGAAAGTGGCACTGATCGAAAAGGACCGCTTGGGCGGCACCTGTGTCATTCGCGGTTGTGTACCTAAAAAACTGATGATGTACGCCGCCAAATTCGGTCGCGAGCTGGCGGAAGCCGCTCCCTACGGCTGGACCGTGGACAACGCGCAATTCAGCTTAGCCACTTGGCAAGCGAACAAGCGGGTCGAGATTGACCGGCTAGAGGGCATCTATAACCGCATGCTTGAAAACAGCGGCGTGGTGGTTTACCGCGGTAACGCATCGATCCGCGATGCCCGCACCGTGCTGGTTGACGACGTGACGGAGATCCACGCCAACCGCATCTTGATTGCAACGGGTGCGCGCGCGAATCGCCACGCCGTTCCGGGTATCGAGCAAGCGATGACCTCCGATGACCTGTTGGATTTATCGGTACTCCCCAAGCGGGTGGGTGTCTTGGGCGCGGGTTACATTGCCCTAGAGTTCGCCAGCATCATGCAAGGTCTGGGTTCAGAGGTCACGGTTTTTTACCGTGACCAACTGCCGTTGCGTGGCTTTGATAGGGGCATGAGAGCCAAACTGGCCGATGCTTTGGTCGCACAGGGCGTGTGCCTGATGCCTGGTAGCGCCATGCGCAGTGTTGAACAGCAGGACCACGCCACCGTGGTGTTTGCGGGCGATACGGCATTTGAATTTGATGCCGTTTTGAATGCGACAGGACGCAGCCCCAACGTCCACGGTTTGGGCTTGGAGGCGCTGGGTGTCGCCTTGACTGCCGATGGTGCCATTGCGGTCAACGAGTGGAGCGAGACCAGCGTGCCGAATGTCTATGCCGTAGGGGACGTGACGAACCGCATGGCCCTCACCCCAGTGGCCATTGCCGAGGGACGCGCGCTGGTCGACAACTTGTTTACCGGAACGCAGCGAACGGTGAATCACGCGTCCGTGGCCACCGCGACCTTCACCATGCCCCCTTTAAGCACTGTGGGCCTGACCGAAGAGGCAGCCGCCGAGCAGTATGGCGCTTTGCGCATTTATGAAACCGAGTTCCGTCCCATGAAGGT
>JBMTSM010000258.1:0-2855 GCA_049448275.1 Burkholderiaceae bacterium | reverse complement strand
TTAGGTCGCACCACCATTGACATGCTGCGTGCGGATACCAGCCGCCGCGTCGGTGTTGCCGCGCAAGAGTTGGCATCAGCGCAAATGGGGGCCTACACCTTGCAGCTCTCGCGCTTACGCGAGCAGCTGCAGGCGTCGGAGGTGAGCATCCTATCGACCACCGGCCAAGTGATCGCCAGCGCCAGCGAGTCGTCGTTCAGCCTCAGCTCGCGGGTGAGTCGACCCCCTGCCAGCCAGATGGCGGTGGCGCGCGCGGGGGCAGTCAGTGTGCAGGTTTTGGGGCTAGATGGCGAGTCTGAAGAGCGCCCCGCCTTGCAAGCCCTTGCCTTCATGTCGCCCACTGATGTGGCGTTGGGCGGTGAAAGCCATTTCCTGAGCGTTTTGATCCCGTTGCCGCCCACATTGGTGGCCGACGCTTTGGCGGTGCAAGAGGCCAATCGCGACTACCAAGAGCGCTCATTGGCTCGTGACGGCTTGCGCCGGATGTACATCGGCACGCTTACGCTGACCCTGTTCTTATCGGTGTTTGGGGCAGTTTTGGTGGCCGCCCTTTTGGGTACGCAGTTGGTGCAGCCCTTGCTGTTGTTGGCGGCTGGGGTGCGCGATGTCGCAAAAGGCGACCTGACGCCGAAACTCATTGTCGATACGCGCGACGAACTGGGTGGCTTGACCCGCTCGTTTGCCGACATGACCCAGCAGCTCGCCGATGCACGTGGTGCGGTACAGGCCAGTGTGCAACAGCTTGATGCTGCGCGGGCCAGTTTGCAGGCTATTCTGGATAACCTCACGGCAGGTGTCTTGGTTCTGGATGCCAGTGGCACGATACAAAGCGCCAACCCCAGTGCCATGCGTATCTTGCGACTCAGGGATGACCCAGTTGGCCAGCCGCTCGCCACTTTACCGGGACTGAACGGTTGGGCCTCCGGCGTGGCGGCCCAATTCCGTGCCCTGGAGGCAGACCGCGCGGCACAAACCATCACCGACCCTGCAGCGCTGCATTGGCAGAGTAGCTTCGAGGTCGAACCGAATGACCATGCCGTGGCGCAAGACCATGTGACGTTATTGGCACGCGGCGCATTGCTGCCAGGTGAGGGCCAGTTGTTGGTGTTTGACGACATCTCGGACCTCGTGTCCGCACAGCGAGCCAAAGCATGGGCCGATGTCGCCCGGCGTCTGGCGCACGAGATCAAGAACCCACTAACGCCCATTCAATTGTCGGCCGAGCGCTTGGGTATGAAACTAGCCGGCAAGCTTGAGGCGCCTGAAGATTTGCTACTGAATAAATCGGTCAAAACCATCGTTGAGCAAGTCGAGGCCATGAAGCGCCTGGTCAACGAGTTCAGAGACTACGCCCGCTTACCGGCGGCTGTGCTGTCCCCCTTGGCCCTCAATGCCACGGTACAAGAAATCCTCAACCTCTATGAGCAGGCTGTTTGCCCGGTGGTTTTCAAGCCCTGCGACGGCCAGCCCATGGTGGCTGCCGATGCCCAGCAACTCCGTCAGGTGCTGCATAACCTCGTGCAAAACGCGCAAGACGCCACGCAGATGAAAGGCGATGTCGCTGCGGACAATGCGGTTGAAATTCGAACCGAAGTCTCCGCCAGTGGCGATACGGTGCGCCTGATTGTGGCGGACTCGGGTGCAGGTTTCCCCGACATGATTTTGAAGCGCGCCTTCGAACCCTACGTCACCACCAAATCAAAAGGCACCGGATTGGGGCTGGCGGTGGTCAAGAAAATCGCGGATGAGCACCGCGCCAAAGTGCGCTTGAGTAATCGGATGCAAGGTGATGCTGTCATTGGCGGCCAAGTATCGTTATCATTCCCCTTGGCGGGAATACAACAGTAAGGGAGGCCTCAAGGGCCATGGCAAATATTTTGGTAGTCGACGACGAGCACGGTATCCGTGAGTTGTTGTTTGAAATTCTGGATGACGAGGGACATAACGTCATCGCTGCACAAAACGCGGCGGAAGCGCGGCAGGCTCGCGCCAACGCGCGCCCGGACCTGGTGTTACTCGATATTTGGATGCCGGATACCGATGGCGTCTCGTTGCTGAAAGAGTGGTCCGCGTCTGGGTTGCTGGATATGCCCGTCATCATGATGAGCGGACACGCGACCATCGAGACGGCTGTTGAGGCTACGCGCATCGGCGCCATGGCCTTCCTCGAAAAACCCATCACCATGCAGAAGTTATTGGCTGCCGTCGAGCAAGGCCTCACCAAAGGCGCGCGGCAGCAAATGGTCAAGTCGGGGGACTACCGCGGTGCAGCCGCACCCTTGGCAGGTAGCGGTTACGCCGGGGCTGCCGCGACGGGTGCCTCGCCCGCAGGCATGGCAGCGCAAGCGGTCACCACCATGGCGCCCAACTACAACGCCACGGGTATGGGTGGTAGCGACCATGTGGCGACGCCGATGGCCCCCATGCACCTGAGTGCCGAGCAGTTACTGAACCAATCGCCCGCGTCGAACATTCAAAGCTTTGAGCTCGATAAGCCGCTGCGCGATGCGCGTGACCAGTTTGAGAAAAGCTACTTCGAATACCACCTCATCCAAGAAGGCGGCTCGATGACGCGCGTAGCTGAAAAAACCGGCCTGGAGCGCACCCACCTGTACCGCAAGCTCAAGCAGCTGGGCATCGACCTGTCAAAGGCCAAAAAGGGCCAAATTTAAGCCTCAGAGCGGCAAACTTTTTTGCCTCCCGACGATAACCGGCGCCCGGGCTGTTATACTGTCGGTCTTGGCCCGGTAGCTCAGTTGGTAGAGCAGCGGATTGAAAATCCGCGTGTCGATGGTTCGATTCCGTCCCAGGCCACCAAGTTAAAAAGCCCCTTCCAGAAATGGTTGGGGCTTTTT
>JBMTSM010000257.1:0-2856 GCA_049448275.1 Burkholderiaceae bacterium | reverse complement strand
ACCAAAGCCTTTGCGTCTTCAAGGGTTTGCCGGATTTTTTCGCCGCCTGGCACTTCACCAACCCCGTGGCGACCCGTGTCGTCTTCGAGTACCACCACGTTACGGGTGAAAAATGGTCCGTGCGCACCACTGAGGTTAAGCAGCATGTGATCGCGCCCAGCCACGGGGATGACCTGCATCTTTGTCACACGGGGGGCGTCTTGCGGGGTAAGTTTAGTCATCATACAACTGCTATTGGATGGTGTCGTGAGGTGTCACGACAAAGTGGATTGGCGGGCCCTCAAGCGATCGCGGCTATTGGACAGATGGGTGCGTGATGCGGCACGTGCTGCTTCGGTATCTTGGTTTTTGATGGCGTTTAACAAGCTGGCATGCTCGTCATGGACGCGTCGCAAGTAGGCTCGCTTGGTCTCATCAATGGGCGTTCGTTGCTTGGCGCGCGCACGGGGGATTAAGGTCTCGCCAACTTGTTGCATGAAGTTGGCAAAGTGGTTGTTTTGAGTAGCCTTTGCGATTTCGCAGTGGAAGGCGAAGTCGGCATCCACCGCATCATGCCCCTCGATGATCGCCTGACCAAACGCGGCGTGCGCCGCCTCCAGTCGGGTCATATTGACCATGGTGCGCCGCATAGCGGCCAGAACAGCCGCCTCGGTCTCAAGCGCGATACGCAGTTCCAAGAGGGCGATGGTGTCGCGTAACGAATCGGCTTGATCGGCTGAAAAGCTGAAAGGCGATGCCTCGATAGGGACAGTGACAAACGACCCAATACCGTGGCGGGTGTAGACCAAGCCGTGCGCCTGCAGGTGGGATAACGCCTCACGCACAACCGTACGGCTGACGCCAAACTCAGTCATGATGCGCGCCTCTGTGGGTAACTTGCTACCTGGCGCGTAGATGTGCTCGTTGATGCCCTGGCGGATTTGTTCAGCCAGTGTCGTCGAGCGAGTTTTTGATGGCGAGGTAGGCGACATGGATAGAAGAAAGCGCCAGTGCGGTGGTGTAGGATAGTTGTACGACAACTGATGATACCCGCCTTTCTGAATTTCAGGGCATCATCAACGTTTTGAACCAGAGGAGTCCTTATGACCGTCGCGATGGGCAGTGCCGTGAACGTGGCCTTCACCCCCAATTCCCGTTACCCCGACCCTGCTGTTCGGGTGTTGGATGAGCGGTTCAAAGCATTGCGCTTGTTCAGCTCCAGTGTGGAGCAGTTGGCGACCGGTTTGCGTTGGGCGGAAGGCCCGGTGTGGTTTGGCGATGGGCGCTACCTCTTGGTCTCGGATATTCCGAACAACCGCATCATGCGGTGGGATGAAACCTCAGGGGCGCTGAGCGTATTCCGCGAACCGTCTAACAACGCCAACGGTCATGCGCGTGATCGGCAAGGGCGGCTCATCAGTTGCGAGCACCTGACGCGGCGCATCACGCGGACTGAATACGACGGCCGCATCACGGTGTTGGCTGATCAATTTGACGGTAAGCGTTTCAATTCACCCAACGACATCATTTGCCAATCAGACGGCAGCATTTGGTTTACCGACCCCACATTCGGTATATCCGGTTGGTGGGAAGGGGAGTTCGCTAACCCCGAGTTACCGCATGCGGTGTACCGCATTGACCCCGTTACGGGCGCTGTCGCCCCCGTCATTGATGACTTGGCAGGGCCCAATGGTTTGGCGTTTTCGCCCGATGAAAAAATTCTCTACGTGGTCGAAAGTCGCTCGGAGCCCCATCGCTTGCTGTGGGCCTATGACGTCGATCCCAACGGTCGCCTCAGCAACAAGCGCTTGCACATTGACCCCGCTTGCTATGGCGCGCTTGATGGCATCGCGATCGACGTACAGGGCAATGTTTGGGCGGGTTTCGGCAGCTCGGGTCAGTTAGATGCCGACCTCGAAGACCTCGATGGTGTGCGCGTGTTCGACCGTGATGGTCGCCCCATTGGCCACATCCACTTGCCTGAACGCTGCGCCAATGTCTGCTTCGGGGGGCGCCACCGCAACCGCTTGTTCATGGCCAGCTCACATTCGATCTACAGCCTCTTCGTTAACGTGCAAGGCGCGCTCTGATCATGGCCCCCGCGCCTGTGCTGCTGCAAATGAGCCCCGACGACAACGTCGCGATTGTCGGCAACGCGGGTGGTCTGCCTTTAGGGGCGGTGTTGCCCGATGGCACCACGCTTATCGATGCGGTGCCGCAGGCACACAAAGTGACCTTGTCTGCGATTGCGCAGGGCGAACCCGTGCGCCGTTACGGCGTCGTGATTGGTTATGCCACGCAAGATCTCGCAGCCGGTCGGTGGGTACACGACCGCTTGTTGTCCATGCCCGCGGCGCCTGGGCTGACCGACCTCCCCAAAGCCACCCGAACGGCAGCGACCGGCGCGGCAATGCAGGTGCCCGATACGGTGGCGCGCGCCACCTTCATGGGCTACCGCAACCCCGATGGTTCGGTGGGCACGCGCAACCTGCTGGGCATCACCACCACAGTGCAGTGTGTGGCGGGTGTGCTGGCGAATGCCATGACACGCATCACGCAAGAGTTGCTACCGAAATACCCGAATGTGGACGGTGCGGTAGCGCTTGATCATGCCTACGGTTGTGGTGTTGCGATTGACGCGCCTGATGCGATCATTCCCATCCGCACGGTGCGCAACATCAGCCTCAATCCCAACTTCGGGGGTGAGCTCATGGTGGTGAGTTTGGGCTGCGAGAAATTACAACCTGAAAGACTGTTGCCGTTGGGCAGCATTCCGGTCGCCGCCGTTTCGGATGGTGCCTGTGAGGCGCCGGGTCTTGACGTCGTTCGACTGCAGGACAACCAGCACATTGGCTTTCAAGCCATGATCCAGGCCAT
>JBMTSM010000256.1:0-2875 GCA_049448275.1 Burkholderiaceae bacterium | reverse complement strand
CGGGCATTGTCAAAGAGATGGCAAAGCAAACCCGTCAAGCAGTTGCCGAGTCGGACGTGGTGATTTTTGTAGTCGACGCCCGCGAGGGCCTTAGCGCGCAAGACCACGATATCGCGACTTTTTTGCGCCGATTGGGCAAACCGACGTTGCTGGTTGCGAACAAATCCGAGGGGATGACGCAGGGTATCCAACTCACTGAGTTTTACGAACTCGGACTGGGAGAGGTCGTCCCCGTGTCCGCTGCCCACGGCCAGGGCACCCGCAGCATGATTGAAATGGCTCTCGAGCCGCTGCACTTGCCTGAAATTGAGGATGAGCCCGTCGAGGCGGATGACACGATTCGTTTGGCGGTAGCGGGGCGTCCTAATGTGGGCAAGTCAACGTTGATTAATGTATGGCTGGGTGAAGAGCGATTGATCGCCTTTGACCTGCCGGGCACCACGCGGGATGCCATCAGCGTGCCCTTCACCAAGGGTGAGCAACGGTATGAACTCATCGACACGGCGGGTTTGCGACGCAGGGGTAAGGTCTTCGAGGCTATCGAAAAATTCTCTGTCGTCAAAACACTTCAAGCGATTGAGCGGGCGAATGTGGTGGTGCTGTTGATCGATGCGACACAAGGGGTCACCGATCAGGACGCGCATATCGCAGGCTTTATTGTTGAGAACGGTCGTGCCGTTGTGGTGGCGATCAACAAATGGGATGCGGTTGATGAATACCAACGCGAGTTGGTGAAGCGTTCCATTGAGCAGCGACTCGCCTTTTTGCGGTTTGCCTCGGTATTCACCATTTCTGCGATCAAGCGACAGGGGCTGGGGCCAGTTTGGAAGGCCATTGGTCAGGCGCACGCGTCGGCGAATAGAAAAATGCCGACCCCTAAACTCAGCCGCGTACTCGAGGAAGCGGTGGCATACCAACAACCGAAGCGTAGCGGGATGCATCGCCCGAAATTGCGCTATGCCCACCAAGGTGGGATGAATCCACCGGTAGTGGTGGTGCATGGCAACTCGCTGGAGCACGTGACTCACGAATACAAGCGTTACCTAGAAGGTCGTATTCGCGAGGCTTTCGACTTGACAGGTACCCCGTTGCGCGTCGAGATGAAAACATCTCAAAACCCGTATGCGGAAAAAAGCTGATTTCTATCCCGCCTTTTACCTCATCGGCTCATAAACGCGGCGATTGTGGTAAGGTCTTTCTCGTAATAACTAAACAACACGGAAGATATCGTGAGTAATAACAAAGGCCAACTTTTGCAAGATCCGTTCCTCAACCAATTGCGCCGTGAACACGTTCCGGTCTCCATTTATTTGGTAAACGGCATCAAATTGCAGGGGCAAATTGAATCATTTGACCAGTACGTTGTGTTGCTGCGCAACACGGTGACCCAAATGGTTTACAAGCACGCCATTTCAACCATCGTGCCCGGGCGCCCCGTGCAGTTCACGGGTGCTGCGGATACAGACGCCGCACCAGAGTGACCGAGCCTGCCCCCAAGGTGGTTCTGGTCGGTGTTGACTTTGGGTTGCCCAATTTCGATGCTGACCTCTCCGAGCTGGGGCTTTTAGCCCAATCAGCCGGCTATCAAGTGGTTGAACGGATAACCTGCAAGCGCCGGGCGCCTGACGCCGCGCTGTTTGTGGGTTCCGGCAAAGCCGAAGAGATCAAAACGATCGCGGCGGCGCTGGGCGCGGACGAGGTGTTGTTCGACCAGGCTTTGAGCCCGGCTCAGCAGCGCAACCTTGAGCGCGAACTTGAATGTCCCGTCAACGATCGAATTCTGCTGGTACTCGAAATATTCTCCCAAAGGGCGCGCAGTTTCGAGGGCAAGCTCCAAGTCGAATTGGCGCGGTTGCAATACCTTACAACCCGTCTGGTGAGGCGCTGGTCGCACCTTGAGCGTCAGCGTGGCGGTGTCGGGCACCGTGGTGGCCCCGGTGAACGTCAAATCGAACTCGACCGTCGCATGCTCAACGAAAGCATCAAGCGGACCCGCGAGCGCCTGAGTAAAGTCAAGCGGCAACGGCAGACCCAGCGTAAACAACGCGAGCGCTCGGGGACTTTCAAAGTGTCGATTGTGGGGTATACCAATGCGGGTAAGTCCTCGTTGTTCAATGCCTTGGTCAAGGCGCAAACCTACGCAGCTGATCAGTTGTTCGCGACCCTTGATACGACCACACGGCAGATGTATTTGGCGGCGGCCGAGGCGACCATCTCGATTTCGGACACCGTTGGGTTTATACGCGATCTGCCCCACGGTCTGGTCGAGGCGTTCTCTGCCACCTTGCAAGAATCGGTCGAGGCCAACTTGCTGCTGCATGTGGTTGATGCCGCAAACCCGGCAAGTTTTGAACAGATCGAAGAGGTTCGCCGCGTACTGCGCGACATTGGTGCCGACGACATCGAGCAGATTTTGGTCTTCAATAAGCTGGACCTGATTGAGCACAGTCGCAGTCCTGAACGCATGCAGGACACCCTGCACCACGAGGGAATGGACATCACCCGCCTGTTCGTGAGTGCGCATACCGGTGAAGGACTCGAAGCCTTGCGCGACCTCTTAGCCCTGCGCTATCAGGCGTTTATGACGCCTGTAGAAGGGTACAAGCCGGCGGACAATGACCCGCGTTTTACGCCCTCCATAAGCCCTTAAATATCGAACGGTTGGCCAAGCCGTGCCACAATTAACGCCATTGACTACGAAACGGATGCCTAGATTCATGACATCAACACTGCGATCTCTCACGCAACGCGGCCTTTTTGCACGTTTAACGCGTATTTTCAATCTGAACGGTTCAGATTGGGGGCGCCCTGATGGAGATAAGCCGGCACCTGATAACGGCGAGGGACGGCAGCACAGCGACTCCCCGCACGGCTC
>JBMTSM010000255.1:0-2915 GCA_049448275.1 Burkholderiaceae bacterium | reverse complement strand
CTGGAAGCCATCCTTGGGGGTGAACAACGGTATTCATAATCAGTCAGTCGGTTTTAGAAACGTGGATCGGCAAAGTTTAAGATTTGCGAGATTAAGCTGCACTAGGGTATTTACGTACTTTGTTTGAATTTAATTAGTTTAAGCTGAAACTATTCTTGGAAAAGTAAAACCCTGCCGAGAGCGCCACGCAGCTAGCTAATAGAAATGAGTGGCGTTAACCGGATCGCACTTGAGCAGCACTATGAACTTGAAAAATGGTACGGCCACGCACGCGGTCGTCACGGGCGGCGGTAGTGGCGCGGGTGCAGATATTGCACTTGAGCTGGCCCGAGCAGGGTATTCAGTCACGGTAATCGGCCGGACAAAAGAAACGCTGATTGCAACTTGCGCGGGGCGCAAGAATGTCGCATTTCAGGTAGCAGATGTCACTGATGCGCTTGGGCTCGGTAAGGCAATTGATGCGGCCAGAGAGATGTTTGGGCCTGTATCCATAGCGGTTGCAAATGCTGGCGTTTCCCAGAGCGCCCGACTGGAAGATACAAGCCTGGCGATGCTGCAAATGACCATGGACGTTAACTTTCACGGGACCTTCAATTTGTGGCAGGCAACCGTCGGCGACATGAAGCGCGACGGATTTGGTCGGCTGATTGCCGTGTGTTCGACCGCAGGCTTAAAGGGGTACGGCTACGTGAGCGCCTATGTTGCGTCCAAGCACGCCGTTATTGGCTTGACCCGTGCCCTGTCGATAGAGCTCGCGACGAGTGGGGTGACCGTCAATGCGGTTTGTCCTGGCTTTATGGACACGCCCATGCTACAGGCCTCAATTGACAATATTGTGTCCTCGACAGGCAGAACCCCCGAGCAAGCGGCCCAGGCATTGCGGTCTTTTAACCCGCAGCGCCGATTCATAAAGACCGCTGCGGTGGCCCGCGCAGTGTGTTGGCTGGCCAGTCCGGAGGCGTCAGATATGAACGGGCACGCTTTAGCCCTGTCTGGAGGTGAGGTATGAAAAACCATACGCAATTGACCCTGGGCATTTCGGCTCATGCCGATGAATTCACCCGCAGGAACCTACCACCGCCCGCCTTATGGCCGCAATTCACGAGTGGTATAGAGGGCTATCCCGATCGCCTGAATGCGGCAGTGGAATTGACCGACGCGATGGTTGAGAAGGGCTTTGGTGATCGTACGGCGTTGATTGGGCAGGGGCGAGCGCGCACCTACAGTGAGCTGACCCTTTGGAGCAATCAACTGGCCAACGCGCTGCAGAGAGAATATGGCGTGCGTCCCGGTGAGCGGGTCATGATTCGATCGGCGAACAATCCAGCCATGGTCGCCTGCTGGTTAGCCGTCACGAAGGTTGGTGCGGTTGCGGTAAACACGATGCCAATGCTCCGTGCGAAGGAGTTGCAGCAAGTGATTGACAAAGCGAGCGTTACGCTGGTGCTTTGTGATGCTCGCTTACTCGACGAGTTACGCACATGCGTCGATGTATCAGGACAGGCTGTGCGTGTGGTTGCCTTTGATGGAACAGCCAGTCAGGAGGAAGCCTTGGATCGCGCCGCATTGGCGCAGCCGGGTGTTTTCAACGCCTTGGCTACCAGCCAAGACGATGTGGCGCTGTTGGGCTTTACGTCGGGCACCACGGGCCAGCCAAAAGCAACCATGCATTTCCACCGTGATTTGCTGGCAGTGTGCGATAGCTATGCGAAAGAGGTTTTGCAAGTGCAGTCGACCGACGTATTCGTGGGTTCCCCACCGCTGGCTTTCACCTTTGGTCTAGGTGGCTTGACTTTGTTCCCGCTACGCTACGGTGCTTGTGCGGTGCTGTTAGAGAATGCCTCCCCTCCCAACCTCATCGACATTATTCAGCGATACAAGGCGACGATTTGCTTTACCTCCCCAACCGCATACCGTGCCATGCTCGCGGCTATGGATACCGGCGTTGATTTATCCAGCTTAAGGGTTGCGGTGTCCGCAGGTGAGACCTTGCCTGCACCAACTTATAACGAGTGGCTGGCTAAAACGGGTAAGCCGATGCTGGACGGTATTGGATCAACCGAAATGCTGCATATTTTTATCAGTAACCGGCTCAACGACAGCAAGCCTGGCTGCACGGGCAAACCAGTCACCGGTTACGAGGCCAAGATTCTGGGTAAGGATAGACAGGAGGCACCGATTGGTCAGCCAGGTGCCTTGGCGGTTCGTGGGCTAACAGGTTGTCGTTATCTAGACGACCCGAGACAAGCCAAGTATGTGCAAAACGGTTGGAACATCACGGGTGATACGTTCTACCAAGACGATCAAGGCTACTTTTACTTTGTCGCGCGAAATGACGACATGATTATCTCGGGCGGTTACAACATTTCAGGTCCCGAGGTTGAGGCTGCCCTGATGTCACACGAGGCGGTTGCAGAGTGCGCCGTGGTGGCTTCGCCCGATGAGGCACGGGGTAGCTTGGTTTGCGCCCACGTGGTGCTGCGCAAAGGTTGGGCCGAGAGCGATGCGACTAGGAAAGTGCTTCAGGAACACGTGAAGGCGACGATTGCACCTTACAAGTATCCGCGGCGAATTGTGTTTACAGCTGCATTACCAAAGACTGCTACTGGGAAAATACAGCGGTTTGTACTGCGGCAGCTTGAGGCGAAGTCATGACTTTTTGTATCGCTCAGCTTGGCTGAGCTGGCTGCGCTTCAAGGTTCCCAAGATCTGATAAAGCTGTGCATGTTGGTTATCACTGAGGCCTTCAAACGCATCCACAATCCATTTCTCGTGGGCAGTGGCCATCTTGGTAAAGAGTTTCCTGCCCTTGGCCGTCAACCTGATGCGTATGACGCGTCTGTCCGACTCATTTGCCTCTCGCTCTACCAAACCTTCAGATGTGAGCTGATCCGTTATGGTCGTGATTTTACCGC
>JBMTSM010000254.1:0-2918 GCA_049448275.1 Burkholderiaceae bacterium | reverse complement strand
CTCAGATTGGTTGTTGGTGTTAGCGCTGAAAGCGGTCACAACGTCATCGAATTGGTTGCTCAGGGCAGCATCTAGCTTCTTGTCATCCAAAGAAAGAACACCGGTTCGATCGAGGTCTAGCCCCAAGTCGCGGAACGCGTTGATCGCGGCACCCGGGGTGGATGAGTTGCCAGTAAACAGGTCCCTAAGCTGTGCCTTGATGCGACGAACCGAGCTGTCCCCAGCCAGCGACCCGCTGTAAATGTCGGTCTCATCATCTGAGCGGGCGCCCGTGAGGATGCCGAAGTCCGAAATAGCGTCGTTATAAGCTTTAACGACTGCCTGCATGTTTTCTTTAATGACGCTGGTATTTCGGGTGATCCGAATGTCAGCGGGGGCCCCGACGTTGGCGGAAAGCAGGTCGATATAAACGCCTGGGATCACATCGTCGACGGCGTTTGAGCTACGCGTAACGGTCAGGCCATCCACCACAACACTCGAATCGGCTGCTTCCTTGAGCCGCGTGGCGCCCAAGTTGACATCTGTCAGCGATGTGCCAGCAACAAAAGGTGTCGCTGCAGGAGACGCTTTGGCCATGGTGACGCCTGTACTGCCGTCGTCCTCAAAGCTGATCAATGGGTTTTCGCCATCAGCCGCTCCCCACTGGAAACTGAGTGTGCCCGCAGTACCGCCGGATGTGACGCTCCGATCAGCAAAGTCAGTCAAAAAGTCGGCTGCAATAAGGGCAACGCGAACGGCTTCAGCAACATCTGCGGCCGACTGCCCAACTGTGACATCCACGGGTACGCCCGCAACAGAGATGGTGCCGTTGGCCGTTGGTGCGGTGAACGTGAGCGTGTCGACCTGTGCTGTGCCGGACGCATCGTCCGTGGTGAAACTAAAGTTCCCATCGGCGCCAACCGCGCCAGTGAGCACAATGGTGTAGGGGGTGCCAGGATCACCCGTATTGATAATCTGAGCCTTAACGCCCTGATCCGCAGCGTTGATGGCATCAACGATCCCTTGCGGGGTTGTGTCATCCACACGAATCGCTGTTTGCGCAACGCCATCTTTAGTCAGTCTTAGACTAAAGGCATTGCCGCCATTCAGACTTTGATTGGTCGCAGTAAAACCATTACTGGCGTCCTTTTGCGCGGCTGCCAATCGCAATACTTCAATGGTATGACGCCCTGGGACAGCAGCCGCTGTCGTCACTGCACCGATTGCGTTAGGCTGGCTGTTGGTGACCTCAGCGGCGTTGAAGTCCGTCGCATCGTTTAACTTTTGAAATGCGGTCTTGACAGTCTCAAGCGACAGCATCATGGCGGAGTAGCCGGCAATGCGGCGCTCTTGATCGTCGATCTTTGTGTTAATCGCGCGCTCGCGCGGCACCTTCTCAGCGTCGACAAGATTCTGCGCCAATGACTTGACGTCAACACCCGAACCGGCTCCCAACGCGCCAATGAGGTCAACTGATGCCATGAGGCGCTCCTGAATCTTTTACTGCCATATCGTTTGGTTCGACGTATGCGCGCAAAACTTTAATTGATGTAATTGAAGAGGTTGAGCTGTGAGATCTTGGCAAAGCTACTTTGTGCCGCCTCGAGCGCCAACATTTCTTTGTTCATTTGTGTGATCGCCTCGGCGTAGTCCAAATCCTCAACACCTGACAAGGTGTTTTTCAGACGCAGCGTGGTCTCCTCGAGTACGACTTCTTGCGAATCAAGCACATTCATGTCGGTACCGATTTGTGCCAAAGACAGGGCAACCCCGTTCTGTAACGCGTCAACCTCTTTGATGGCTTGGTTCATACCCACGTCATCTGAGTTCGCCACCGCATCGACCATGTCGCTCAGTGACTTGAAAAAGCCAACGCCATAGGGCTTGCCCTCGGCATCGGTTCTGACCACCCGCTGAAACACATCTGAACCTGACCGATTGACCTTGATGGTGCGCTGGTCGCCAACCAAAATATCAATGGTGGTCTCATCGCCCTGGTAGGTCAGCGTGCCTTGGGTATCCATGGCAAATGCAGGCTCACGCACACGGCTACCCGCAAAGATGTAGGCGCCAGCGGTGTCTTGGGTATTGGCCAGACTCATGATCTGGTCACGCAAACCGGCCATCTCAATAGCCAACGCCTCACGATCGACCGGGCCCATGGTGTCATTGGCTGCTTGAATAACCAGCTCGCGCATGCGTACCAAACCATCACTGACGTTTTGCAGTGCGATTTCCTCGGTTTGAAAGCGTGTCCGCGTGGCTTGAAGCGCTTGCGTGTAGCTGTCGTGCTTGGCCAATATGCCTTTTAACCTGGAGATCGTTGATGCTTGGTCTGGGGCATCACTCGGCGCAATGACCTGTTTACCTTGGGCCAATTGCGCTTGCGAGGTAGCCAATCGATTCTGGACCACACTCATTTGAGAGGTCGCACGATCAAAGAGGAATGCGGTTGAAATTTTCATGGCTAACGCTCTTGCTCTTAATTAACCCGAAGGATGGCATCAAACAACGTGCTGGCGGTCTGCATCACTTTTGCAGATGCCTGATACGCTTGCTGGAAGCGAATCAGACTTGCCGCCTCTTCATCCAAACTGACGCCAGATACGGTATCTCGCGCCTCTTTCGCTTGATCGAATACCACAGTCAGCGCGTCTTTAGCGACCTGTGCGCGCTGCGCCATGTTGCCGACAGCGCTGACCTCATCGATATATGACTCGGTCAATGTGCGGCCACCCGACATGATTTTGGCGCCCTCGAGCGCGACCATGCGCAAAATGCCTTTGTTGTCGCCCACACCATCTTGATTACCGTCAACGGTGAATTTATCGCCTGTAGACGGTGGACCCGAAAACGTAAGCGTGACCCCCCGATAGGTGATTTCGGCAGGGGAAATGGTGGGATCAAAATCACGACTGGCAACCACGGACTCGGTCAGT